>JAIPEK010000171.1 GCA_021737205.1 Desulfarculaceae bacterium | reverse complement strand
CGGCATGATACTGCCGACGATATCATCCTCAACACCACAATCAAAGCGGAAAGAATCTTGCCCGAATTTTCGCCCGACATTCTTGTGAGCCGGTACAACGAATGCCTGGAAGACATATTCTCAACCCTTGAGAAAAGAATCGTCACCGCCCTGGAAAATCAGGGCTGACCCGGAGACAGGGGAAGTCAACCGGCTGCTTCAGCACCCGGATACAGCGCTTTTTCATATACCGCCTCGATTCTCGAGAACACCTTTTCCCAAGTGTATGGCGCAGTGATCGCAGAGATCCGTTTTTGATCCGGGCACGGATTTTCCCGTACCTGTTTTGTCATCTCTTTCACGGCATCGGCAAGTTTGTCCTCCAGTAGATCCCGATCCTTTTCAAACGGGACATCCACCGTTTGAAGCGGCGGCAGGTCCACCATTGAGGCAAGGCGGCTGTCCGCCCCGCCCAACACCTCGCGGGTCCCTTCAAGGGATGTGGTCACAATGCGGCAGCCGCAGGCAAGGGCCTCCATCAGCACAAGGGGCAATCCTTCGAAAAAGGAAGGCAGGACAAATATGTGACTCGTTTTCATCAGAGCGGCCAGTTTTTCATGGGAAAGGGACCCATGCACCACCACCCGGTTTCCCAGTTCCCCGGCGAGATTCAGACATTCCTCTTTTTCCTCCCCTGCCCCGTCTCCTGCAAGATGCAGCCGCCACGGCAGATCCCGTATCCGGAAAAGGGACCTGAGCAGCCACGGAACCCCTTTTGCCCGGCTCAGCTTCCCGGCGTACAATAGTTCCACGGTCCCTTTGAACGGCTTGTCCTGATACGCGAAAAGCGATTGATTGTATCCGCCCCCCACCACGTCGATCTGTTCCGGCCGGACCAATCCCCGGCCCAGGACCTCTCTTTTCTGGTATTCACTGAGGACCATGACCCTGTCGATTTGTTCAAGAAAAGGGCGGATGGATGCGGAAATATCCGGGCACAGCGAGTGCTGCCGCAGGCAGGTCCCGTGGCAAAGGGTCACCACCGGAATGTCTTTTGCCACTCGTCGGGCAATGGCGGAGACAATCCAGAGATGGTTGGTATGGACAATATCCGGCCGGAACCGGTCCACAGCTTCGCGGATTGCGGTTTCAAACACGTTTTCATAGCATTGGAGCTGGTGTCCGGTCAGCCCGGAAAAAATGCTGCTCTCGTACGGCATGGCATCACTCATCCCGGCAACCGGGAAATCGAGATCACACCCGTCGAATCGAACGAATCGGGTATTCTCGCCAGGGATAACCGAAGAATCCGGCTCGAATGCACCCTGCACTCCGGCCGCGAGAAAATTCTGATGGCCTTTGCACGCCGCCTTTTCGGCAATGGCTGCCAGATATTTACCGCTGCCGGTAAAATCCGGGGGCTGACTGATCACATGGAGAATTTTCATGGGTGAAGAACGCTTTGTTGCATTGCAAGATGGTTCAGCATATGAGAAATAGAGCGAGAAAGCAACCCGATTACCGGTATTTTTCCAAAAGCGCCACCGATTCGATGTGAAAGGTATGGGGGAACATGTCCACCGGAGTCACCTCTTTTACTTCATACTGTGCAGCCAGCATTTCAAGATCCCTTGCAAGGGTGGCCGGATTGCAGGAGACATACACGATCCGGTCCGGTCCCGCTTTGAGCACCCCCGCGACCACGTTTTTGTGCATACCCGCACGGGGCGGGTCGATGATCATCACATCCACATCTCCCTGGATCTGCGGGAGCGCATCCAGGATATCCCCGGTCACGAACTCGACATTATCCACGGCGTTGATCCGGGCGTTGTTCCGTGCGTCCCGTACCGCGCTTTCCACGATCTCTATGCCCAGAACCCTTTCGGCTCGACCGGAAAGCCATATCGGGATGGTGCCGGTGCCGGAATAAAGATCCACCACCCGCTCGGTTCCGGTCAGTGCCGCATACTCGGAAACAATGGAATACAAGGTTTCCGCCCCCCGTGTATTGGTCTGAAAAAACGAATTGGCGGAAATCTCGAACGTATACGGTCCGAGTTTTTCCATGATGCACCGCTCTTTTGCAAGAACCGTTTCATAGTCCCCCACCGCGATGCCGGCTTTTTTGGCCGTCACATTGTTCACCACCGATTCAATCCCGGGAAATCTTTCGGTGAGTTCTCCTGCAAGTTTTGTCAAAAGGGAGGGGTTCTCCTCTGAAGTAACGATGTTCACCATCCATTGGTCAAACGCAACCGAATGCCGCAGCATCAGAAACCGCCAGAACCCCTCGTGGGAACGAAGCCCGTAGACCGGAACGCCGGAGTCCGCTATGAACCGCCGCACATGGGCAAGGATCTCATTGCCTTTTTCCGGCTGGATCAGGCACTCTTTGATATCGATCACCCGGTCAAACGTTCCCGGCGCATGAAGCCCGATACCGAATCCTTTTACCGCATCCGGATCGTCCAGCTCCTCCGGCATCAGCCAGCGGCTTTCCGAACAGGAAAATTCCATCTTGTTTCTGAACCCGAACACCTTTGCCGAAGGGACGGTATCGTTGACCGGAACATCGGCAAGCCGGCCGATATGCTTGAGGGATTCGGCCACATGATTCTTTTTGTATTCCAGCTGGATTTCGTACGGCAGTTCCTGCCACTTGCATCCCCCGCAGTATCCGGAATACCGGCAAAGGGCGTTTTTCCTAAGATTCGACTTCTCGATGAACTTGACGAGTTTTGCTTCGGCAAAATTTTTCTTCTTTTTGCTGATTTTGGCCACCACCACATCGCCGGGAAGTCCCCTGTCCACAAATACCGGGAACCCGTCAGGCTTTGCGATCCCCCTGCCCCCGAAAGCCAGATCGATGATCTCAAGCTCGTATGTTTTTCTCTTTTTCAGTGCCCTGCTCCTTTTTCAGTTCGAGTCCGTAAAAAGCTTGTTATTTTACCAGTTTTCAGGCAGAAAGTACAGGTATGAAACCCGATACAAAAGAAATCCAATTTACGTGTGAAAACCGCTCTTTAAGCGGCATACTGCATCTGCCGGAGAGAATCGATCCGCCCCTGGTGGTGGGTTCCCACGGACTGGAAGGATCAAAGGATTCCGCCAAGCAGATCCGGCTTTCCAGGATCCTGCCGGAACACGGCATCGCTTTTTTCCGGTTCGACCACCGGGGCTGCGGCCAAAGCCAGGGGAAATTTACCGAAGAAACCTCGGTTGAAAAACGGGCCGCAGATCTTGCAGCCGCTGTACAGCATCTGATGACGCTCGGCATTGATTTCAGCCGGACCGCCCTGTTCGGCAGCAGCCTGGGCGGCGCCACCTGTATAAAGGCATGGAAATCGATCGAAAAGCAAGGCATCCGGTTGTCCTGCGCCGTGATCTGTGCCGCCCCGATCCAGAGCCGGACCATCAGCGCGGTCCCGACTCTTGCGGATGAACACCGCCCGGCCCTTCCCATGGATTTTTTCAAAAAAAACCTCGACTTCGATCTGACATCGGAGGCCGGTCATGCAAACCATATCCTGATTCTCCACGGCGACCGGGATGATGTGGTGCCGGTGGAAAACGCCCGTACCATTTATGAAAATGCAGGAGAACCCAAAAAACTGTTCATTCTCGAAAATGCAGACCACCGGTTTTCCCATGAAGAACACCGGAAAATTTTCGAAAAAATGACCCTGGAATGGTTTCAACAGTGTTTCAAGATGGATTGATTTTGTTCGAAACACTTGCATCTTGACCGGGACAAAACCTTCGAATACAATAACGGGTATGGAAGAAGAAATCCGGATAAAATCAGGCCCCCTGAACCTTGAAGGGCGTTTCGAAAAAGGATCGAATGAAAAAGCGGTGGTTGTGACACACCCCCACCCCCTTTACGGCGGTAACATGGACAATCCCGTGGTGAAGGCCGCAATCGAAACGTTCCGGGAAAAAGGCTTTTCCACTCTCCGGTTCAACTTCAGGGGAACCGGGCAAAGCACGGGCATGTTCGACGAAGGAGAAGGCGAGCAGACCGATACGGCGGCAGCCATTTCCTTTCTCCGGGAACAGGGGATAACACGGACTTTTCTAGTCGGCTACTCTTTTGGTGCGTGGGTCAACGCAAAGGGAATGGCCGGAAACGTGCTTAAAGCCGAAGACCATATCATGATATCACCGCCGGTTGCGTTCCTGAACTTTGACGGCATTTCCGCGGACCTGCCGGTAAGTCTTATCATCACCGGATCCCTGGACCCGATCGCACCGCCGGAAACCATCCGGCAGTATCTGCAACAATGGAGCCCGGACCCCCGGTTTGAGATCATAGACGGGTGCGACCATTTTTTTGCCGGGTTCACCGAAACCGTAAGAAGTATCATTACCGACTACCTGAAACAGAAAAACCGGTAAGGTTTCAGCGGGTATCATGGATTGACTTTCTCCCCGCCCGCTGTGCATTGTCTGATCAAAACAAACAATCCGGAGGACATACGATGAATTCGATAGAAGAACACCGTTTTTTCCTTAAAGACACGTTGCGGAAATCAGTGGATTTCCGGCAAACCGACCAGAACCGGGGCGTTCCCGTACCCCCACTTCAGAAACCCCGCAAACCGGATGCCAAAATCATTCCTCTTCCCGCCCGGCACCAGTGGAAAGAGCGGATAGATCGCAAGGATCTCCTGTCCGCCATATCCGAAAGAAGAAGCCAAAGGCGTTTTCTGGCGGAAAATCTGACACTGGATGAACTTGCTTTTCTTTTATGGGCCACCCAGGGGATCAGCGACCCTTCCGGGAAAAACCCGTCCCTGAGAACAGTCCCGTCAGCCGGGGCACGCCACAGCTTTGAGACCTATCTGTTTGTCAGGCGCGTCAGCGATCTTGCTCCCGGCCTCTACCGGTTTTTGCCCGTGGAAAACGCGCTGCTGTTCGTCTCGCCGGTGGAACACATGGCGGATGAGCTCACCATGGCCTGTTTCGGCCAGAGGCATGCAGGATCCGGAGCGGCCACATTCGTCTGGAGCTGCATTCCGTACCGCATGGAATGGCGGTATTCCCTTTGTGCCCACCGGGTGATCCTCCTGGACGCGGGGCATGTGTGCCAGAACCTCTATCTGGCCTGCCGGGCGGTTGATGCGGGCACATGCGCCATCGGTGCATACGACCAGGAAAAAATCGACACCCTCCTCGGGGTGGACGGAGAAGAGGAATTCGCCGTTTACCTGGCCCCTGTGGGAAAAGTATAGAGTTTTGTTTCGCTCATCGGGTCAAAAAGCAAGCTCTTTTCTCAGCATGTTCAGTGCCAGGTGGGCGAACATGCGCTTGTTTTTGAGGCGGTCTTTATAATCGAGGCGGAACCTTCGGGCCATGGATCCGGTGGGACCGGCAAGTCCGATACAGACCGTTCCCACCGGCTTTTCCGGTGTACCGCCCGAAGGGCCGGCAAT
>JAIPEK010000170.1 GCA_021737205.1 Desulfarculaceae bacterium | reverse complement strand
AAAGACAACGATCTGCCGATATTCCTGTCAGTGGGATATTCCACCTGTCACTGGTGTCACGTGATGGAAAACGAATCCTTTGAAGATGATCAGGTGGCCGACATCCTTAACCGCCAATTTGTGCCGGTCAAGGTGGACCGGGAGGAGAGGCCGGATATTGACGCGGTATACATGCAGGTCTGCCGGATGATGACCGGGTCGGGCGGCTGGCCCTTGACCGTGCTCATGGACCCTGAAGCAAAACCCTTTTTCGCCGGGACTTATATTCCAAAAGAGAGCGCATTCGGCCGGACCGGCCTGATCGATCTTCTGCAGAAGGTGACCGATATATGGAAAAATGACCGGACTTCCATCCGGCAGACAGTGAATTCCATGACCAAAGCCCTCGGCAGTGAAACCACGACGCCTGGGTCGCCCGTGAACCGATCCCATGCGGATGCATGCCGTAGCACACTGGTTGCCGAGTTTGACAAAACCAACGGCGGGATCGGCACCCGGCCCAAGTTCCCGTCGGTTCACACCCTGTTTTTCCTGCTCGAACACGGCCGGATGTCAAATGAAACCGAGCCGATCGACTGTGTGAACACCACGCTTGCCCGTATGGCCGAAGGCGGCATATTCGACCACGTGGGCGGCGGTTTTCACCGGTACTCCACGGATGAAAAATGGCTTGTGCCGCATTTTGAAAAAATGCTCTACGATCAGGCCATGCTGTTGTGGATTTACAGCCGGGCTTTCGAGGTAGACGGAAATCCCCTTTATGAAGCGACCGCCAGGGAAACGGCCGCGTATGTCAAAGAAATGCTGGAGTCTGAAAACGGCGGATTCTTCAGCGGCGAGGACGCCGACTCCGAAGGAGAGGAAGGCAAATTTTACCTCTGGACCGCGAAAGAAATCCGATCCCTTCTGCCGGACAGCATTTATGAAATACTCAAAATGCGGTTCGGGCTGGAAGAGGGGGGAAATTACAATGACGAAGTTACAGGGAATAAAACCGGGAAAAACATTTTCCATATCCGGGCTTCAATACCCGAGGTGGCCGAAGCTTTCGGCAAGGATGAACAGGAAACCCGGACGCTCATCCGGCAGACCCTCCACTTTCTCAAAACCACCCGGGCAGGGAGAACCCGGCCGCTTCTCGACACAAAAATCCTGACCGACTGGAACGGGCTGATGATTAAGGGATTTGCCGAGGCGCACCGGACATTCGGTGATCATGCCTATCTGGATACGGCCCGCAGGGCGGCACAATTCATACTCGATCATATGGCCGGCAGGGGCGGTACACTGTATCACCGCCACAAAGACGGGGAAACCGTCATAGAAGGCTTTCTTGAAGACTACGCCTTTTTCTGCCAGGGACTTCTGGCCCTGTTTGACGCTACCGGCGAGGCCGGGTATCTGGAGGAGGCAGACAGGATTGCGGATACAATGGTTTCGAAATTTTTCGATCATGAAAACGGCGGATTTTTCCAGACACCCGATGATACACCGCTGATCCACCGGAAAAAGGACGGAACCGACGGAGCCATACCTTCAGGTAACAGCATGGCCATGGATGTAACGGCAAACCTTGCCGAGCTCACGGGAAAAGAGATCTACAGAGAGGCAAGAGACAAAACCCTGGCCGCCTTCACCCCTACCATCGAGAAAATCCCGGGTGCGTTTGCCCATTTTCTGTACGTGTACCTGTTTCGTATAAGAGACAAAGAAAAGATTCGAACCGATGCCGCCCCGAATGATGACACCGTTTACAAGGCCGGGGTCGTACCGTACAGAGAGACGGAAAACGGTATCGAGGTGCTGATGGTCACGGCCAGAAAGCATTCAGGTCAGTGGATCTTTCCGGTGGGAACGGTGGAGCCCGGTGAAACCCTTGAACAGGCGGCGTCACGTGAATGTGAAGAAGAAAGCGGATACCGGGTGGAATTGGGAAACCGTATCGGCTCGGTAACCATTGACAAGGAGGGCGGAACAAGGGAATTCGTATTTTTTGCCGGAAAAATCACCGGCACTTCCGATGAATGGGAAAAGAACCGGGAAAGGGAATTTGTACGCCTCAACCAGGTCGGGGACAAAATTGCCAAAGTGTTCCGATCTGTCGCCGAACGGATATTACAGACACCTCCTTTTTCCGAAGAATAAACCGTAAGAGTGTGGCCGTTTAAAAAAAGGGAGCCGCCCTGAAACGGTCGAGCAGGCCGTAAGATCCGCCTTGCCGTCGCCATTGGCATCAAAGGCTTTTTTCACCTCATCCCGTTTAAAATCGTCCAGGGATGTAATGTTGTATTTTTCCACATGTTCCTTGGAAACCAGGTACGCTGAAAAACATACATTATTTAAATCATGATTGTCAATACTTAAATATTTTTTGTTAAAAATATTTTGTGCACCAGGAATTAAAGGAGGGTCGTATTTTTCAGCTTTGCCGGTTGTAGGTATTCATGGAATCGACCGGGCCGTTTTTTATGATATCGATACAGGCGTCAGCGCACCTGTCTATAATATCATCGAGCTCAACAGCTTCACCTTTGGAAAAATCTCCCAGCACGTGGCCGGTCACATCCGAAGGGGCTCCCGGGCGGCCGACCCCGATACGGATCCTTGAAAAATCCCGGGTACCCAACGCTTCGATAATCGAACGGATTCCGTTGTGCCCTCCATGACCCCTGTCTTTGGATATCCGGATCCGGCCGAAGGGCAGATCGAGATCATCGTGGACCACAATGAGGTCGGCTGATTGAATTTTGAAATAGGCGGCGAGAGAAGCGATCGGTTGACCGCTCCGGTTCATGTAGGAGCAGGGCTTGACGACAAGAATTTTTCGTTTGTTCAGAACTGTTTTGACAAACTCGGCATTGTATCTGGATTTGGTGTATGTGCCACCGCACCTTTGGGCGAGCCTGTCCGCGACCATGAATCCGACATTGTGGCGGGTCCGGTGGTAATTCTTTCCCGGGTTTCCCAGACCCGCCACCATATGGACGGAATCGGTCGACATGACAGGTTTCCAGGCTCCGGCAGATTAATCGGAAGTTTCTTCTGCGTCTTCCGTACCGGATTCCGCTTCTTCGCCCTCTTCGAGAGCCTCTCCTTCCTCGAGTTCTTCTTCCTCTTCCTCCTCTTCTGTGTCCGGAGGCACTACCGTGAGAACGGTAAAGTTCGTTTCAAACGGAATCTGAACGTTTTCACCGAGATCAAGTTCCTCCACATGAATGGAATCCCCGAGCTCTAGTCCGGAGATATCGACCTCGATGACTTCGGGTGTATCAGACGGTTTACAGATCACGTCGAGTTCACGCCTGATCACCTGGAGGAAAGCGCCTTCATCCTTGACAGCCTTGCATTCGCCTACCGCTTCCACGGGTACGGTAACCGTAAGCTCGGTATCCATGTCGATTTCCTGGAAATCCACGTGGTAATAATCAATGGCGAAGGTATCCATCTGGACTTCCTTGAGCATGACCGTCCTTGCTCTTTTGCTGTCCCCGTCAACGGCAAGTTTGAGAAAGACACCCGAATATCCGTTTTCCCTCACAATTTTGTCAAGATCGGACATGTCAACGGACAGCATCAACGGGTCCATCTTGGGACCATATACAATACCGGGTACATTCTTTTGCCTTCTCAGAGACCTAACCTCGGTCTTTCCTGTTTCTTTTCTTGCTTTTGCTTTTAAATCAATTAAATCCAACGTTTTATCCTCCATGGCTGCATGCTGATTCATGCACCTGACATCACATGCGTTTTATATAAACAGCGAATTTACCGAATCTCCCCGGTAACTCCGAATAATCGCCTCTCCGATCAATTTGGAAACAGACAGTGTCTGAATCTTTTCACTTTGTTCCGCTTTCCGGGAAAGCGGGATGGTATCCGTCGCCACAAGTGTTGAAAGGGCTGAATTTTCGATCCGGTCCACAGCCGGTCCGGAGAGAACCGGATGGGTGCAGTAGGCATGCACCTCTTTGGCCCCCTTGTCCTGTAACACCGAAGCCGCTTCGGTGAGGGTTCCGGCAGTATCCACCATATCATCCAGCACAATGGCCACCTTGTCTTTTACATCTCCGATGATCGCCATCGCCTTTGCCTGGTTGGGGGAGCTCCTTCGCTTGTCCACGATGGCAAGGCCGGCATGCAGACGTTTTGCAAAAGCCCGCGCGCGTTCCACTCCGCCTGCGTCCGGAGAGACCACTACGATATCCTCGGTTGTAAATTTGGTCCGGAGATTTTCTATAATCACGGGGGCTGCGTACAGGTTGTCCACAGGGATATCGAAAAACCCCTGGATCTGTCCGGCATGAAGATCCAGAGTGATCACCCGGTTGACACCGGCATTGGTCAGAAGATCCGCCACCAGCTTGGCGCTGATCGGCACACGCGGCTCTACTTTTTTGTCCTGGCGGGCATATCCGTAATACGGGATCACCGCGTTGATACGGCTTGCGGAAGACCGCCTGAACGCATCAATCAACAAAAGCAGCTCCATCAGGTTCCGGTTCACGGGGTTGCAGGTGGACTGGACAACGAACACTTCCTGCTTTCTGACGTTTTCCTGAATTTCTACCTGAATTTCCCCATCACTGAAGGTGTTCGCCTTGATCTTACCCAGCGGTTTTGAGAGATAATCGGAAATCTTTTCCGCGATTACCGGGTTTGACCCGCCTGCAAAAATTGATAATCCTTCCATAATGCTTCTCGATTGCAAATAGTCATAATTTGGCTGGGGCGAGAGGATTCGAACCTCTGAATGCAGGGATCAAAACCCTGTGTCTTTACCACTTGACGACGCCCCAGCAGAAAAAGCCCGCTTCGCTTAACCGGTTCACCGGATAACGGATGCCAGATACACACTGCAGTTATCCCTTGTTATATTTTCATCAAACCGGGTAAAAGCACTTTCCGCCCGTTCCGGGTCGGAAAACGGTGCAAAAAAGCAGGAACCGCTGCCGGTCATATAAACAGGAACGGGCATAGCGAGCTCCAGTCTTTTCCTGGCGGCCTCCAGCTCCGGATAAACAGTACAGGCGGGAAGTTCCAGATCGTTCCCAAGATAATCAAGTACCTCCACCTGACCGTTTTCCCGGTCAATATCCAAAAGAGGTTCTATATCAATCTTTCTCTTTTTTGTCAAATTCAAATCCACATTTTTATACACACGACCGGTGGACACGGCAATTCCCGGATAGAAAACAATCACCCGAACGGGCAGATCCACATCCACTTGTTCAAGAGTTGTTCCATCTCCAGTGGCCAGGGCCGGGGATCCAGCCAGAAAAAAAGGAACATCCGATCCGATACAACCGCCCATTTCCATGAGTTCTTCCCGGGAGAACGGACTGTCGAAGGCGTCATTCAATCCATCAAGGACAGCGGCGGCGTTGCTGCTTCCGCCGCCGAGCCCCGCCCCGACGGGAATATGTTTTTCAATTTCAATCCGCACCCCTCCCCGTTCACCAACCGGCC
>JAIPEK010000169.1 GCA_021737205.1 Desulfarculaceae bacterium | reverse complement strand
GCCGGTAATTGAAAAATCGCATATCAGCAGCAGATGATCGGACAGCCGGACACTCGGCACATGTACCCCATGTGCTTGAATTCTGTCCCTGTAAAATATAAAATCCAGCTCCCACCTTGGCCGCCCGCTCGGATACGTCATCATATTGAACGTGTTCGCACTTTTAAGATTCGTGGCCGCCAGAAACCGGCCGAGCTCCCGCTGCCCGAGGAACACGTTGAAATCCCCGGCCACGACCACCGGTTTTTGAATGGAGTTAATCAGCCGGCTCAACTGAATCAGCTGTTTCTGCCTGTTTCGGAAATTGACGGAAAGATGGACCAGAAACAGTACCACGTTCTCAAGCTCGATCTCAATGATCAGCCGTTTGGTCCCCCATTCGAAATAATGGTATTTCTGGTTGAGAATGGCTTTTTTCACCAGAAGCGCATTCCCCTGGCGCCTCAGGATGGGGGTGAACCGTGTCAGGATCGGCTTTTCATACTTGTTTTCAAACACAAAGTAATGGCCCAGATCACTTGCCAGTTTTTCCGCCTGGTTGACCCGATCGGCGCGTACCGATCCGCCGTCCACTTCGATCAACCCGACAATATCCGGAGAAAACGATTTGACAAAATCGGCGATCTCGAAGAAAACTTGTGATGATTTGCGCATGTATCCGCTGAACGGAAGCGGCGTATGGAATTTCCACCCCGTACCCGTGCCGTAGCGTATATTGTACAAAAGAAATCTGTATGACTCTGTCAAGATCGTTTTTCACCTCTTTCTTCGGGAAAAGGAAAAGAAAACTCGTTTGCGCCTCTCTTTGCCCTGATCCAGTTCAATACTCTTCTCAGCCGCCTCAAAGAAAGCATTCTGTCTATCATCCTCTGCTTTCCCGGAAAATTCATGGCCCCGAACCCCACCAGAATGGTCAAAAGCCCCTGTCCCGGTGTGAAAAGCATCACGATGCCAAGGACCAGAAGAAAAAAGCCCAATACGTTTTTGGCGGTGAACACCAGGATGTAAAGACCTTTCGGCAAATACCGGAACCAGGGTTTCCGCTCGGCCATAAAAAAATCACAGGGAAGTCTCCCGATAATAATCGGCAGACTTATTAGTCCCGCTGCCAAAAAGACAAAGGAAATCCCGGACACAAGGGCAAGAAGTACCGTATTGTCGGTTATCCAGAGTATCATATTTTCGGGAATCATACCAGACTCAGGATGGAAAAGAGATCTGCGGCTTTACGGCATATTTCAGCAAGACCGCCTCTTCATCGAGCCTGACCAGATCGACAAGCGTTACCTTTTTGTCAAAGGCCTCGTTGAACATGGACAGTCCCTGACCGAAAAGCCGGGGAGCCACAGTCACATAAATCTCGTCAATGAGGTTTTCCCGTAAAAAAAGTGTATTGACCACCGCCCCACCGATCAACGCAGCCGTGTCGATTCGTTCTTCTTCAAGGGCTTCAAGGATCTTTGAAGGGGATTGATCGGTGAAAATCAGTTCGGGATGATCCGAAGTACGGGTGGTGTCCCGGGTCAAGACAATATTTTTGCGGTCCGGGAGCGGCCGCCGGATCGTATCGAAGGTGCGGGCCCCCATAATGACGACACCGGCATCACGGGTGATCCGGACAAAGGCCTTCTTGTCCTCCCTTCCGGTCCAGTCCACAGGTTCCAGCGGATTCCGGCTGATCTTCCCGTCCACGGTCATGGCCATTACAAGTACAACTTTCATTGTCAGCTCCCGTTTTTTATTGTTCATTCGCTTCGCCCGGTTCGTACTGAACTGATTATATCATTTCTCTTTAGCAAAGTCATCGATTCTGTCAATGATTAACTTCATACGATTGCCCTGGGATTTTTTTCTTGACATTTGTTTCTCTCCAGTGGTACTGCCTGAATAGTTAAAAAGTATCTAAATCATAGCGGTAACTTCAGATCGAGACAGCGACATCTCAAACGGCGCCCGGATGTATCTTCGCTCGTACCAGCGCGGTAACTTGGTATCGCTACAGAATCACTATTTATGAGACCTTGAACAAAAAGGAGGGATTATGGCACAGATCAACCGTATCGGTGTCATCGGGGCCGGCAATATGGGAAGCGGAATCGCCCAGAAAATTGCCCAGGAAGGCATTGATGTGACCCTGGTGGATATAGAGGAATCATTCGTCGACCGGGGACTTGGATCCATACGAACCCTTTTGGTGCAGGGGATTGAGCGCGGCCTTTTCACTCAGGAGAAAGTGGACGCCGTCATGTCGAGAATCACCGGAACCACCGATCTTTCCGCATTGAAAGATGCGGATATCGTCATTGAAGCGGTTTTTGAAGACAAATCAGTGAAAACGGAGCTGTTTCAAAAACTCGATGCCGTGTGCGGTCAAAAAACGATATTCGCCACCAACACATCGAGTTTTTATGTAAAGGATTTTGCAGACGTCACATCCAGGCCGGATCGTTTCATCGGATTGCACTACTTTTACCATCCCGCCAAAAACCGGCTTCTGGAAATAATCCCGGCCGACAAAACCGCCCCGGAAACCGTGGAAACCTGCATGCTTGCGGCAAAGCTCCATTCCAAAACCCCGATTGTCGTCAAGGACGCGCCCGGGTTCGCGGTGAACAGGTTTTTCGTCCCGTTTCTCAATGAGGCGGCCCGGCTTTTCGAACAGGGAATCGCAGATATCCCCACCATAGAAGAAGGGGCCAAACAAGCCTTCCGGATCGGCATGGGCCCGTTCCAGCTCATGAACGTCACCGGGATTCCCATTGCGGTCCACGCGGCCACCACGCTGGGCAAAGAACTCGGGCCTTTTTATGCCCCCTGCCGCACTCTTGTTCAGCAAATGGAAAAAAAGGAGGACTGGGACCTTTCAGGAAATGTGGATGATTCAAAGCTCGAGGCGGTCCGGGAACGGCTTTACGGCGTATGTTTCGGTGTGGCCGCAGCCCTGGTGGATGAAGGGGTCGCCTCCATGGAAGATACGGACCGGGGAGCCAAAATCGGCCTGAGATGGACCAAAGGGCCTTTTGAACTGATGAACGCCCTGTCCGTGGATGCGGCATACGATATGGTGCAAAAGGTGTGCACCCTGTATCAGGACTTTACCATGCCGGCTCTGCTGGAAAAACAGAAACAGGCCGGCCGGAATTTCGAATTCACTCTCGTGGACCTTAAAGTCAAAAACAACATCGGCTATATCACCATCAACCGGCCCGAAGCCATGAACGCCCTCAACGAAACCGTGGTCCGGCAGCTGGACGAATGCCTGGACCGGGCCCGTGATAATGCCGGTGTGGAGATCGTGGTGATCCAAGGGGCGGGCAAAACGTTTGTGGCAGGCGCGGATATCTCCTTTTTCATCAAAAAAATCAGAAAAGACAAAATCGAGGATATTGTAGAATTCACGAGAAAGGGCCACGAGGTGCTTTTGAAAATCGAGAATTTTCCCAAACCTGTTTTTGTCTTTCTCGACGGGCTTTCCATGGGCGGCGGAAGCGAACTCGCACTTGCGGCCCAGGCCGTTATTGCCACGGAACAGGGCTCCATGGCGTTCCCGGAAACCGGCATCGGGATTTACCCGGGGCTGGGAGGCATGCTGCGACTGGCAAAAATGGCGGGGCCGGAACTTGCCAGATACTATACATTCACCGGGGCCTCCCTGAAGGCAAAACAGCTCAAGGAGCTCGGCATCGTCGCCGCAGTGATCGATTTCACCGACCTTGAATCCGAGGCGAAAAAAATTGCCGCGGCCGGCCTGCCGGACAAATACCGGAAACGGCAAATCCCGGATTCGTTTAAAGCCCCGGCGGCCCTGTGCACCCCGGCAAACGCAAAAAAGCTTTTGAACGGAGAGGCGCCTGCAGAGGCGGACCCGGATCTTGCCGCAAAGACCGTTTCAAAGGTGAAGGGGAAAGCGCCGCTGGCACTGAAGTATGCCGAGGAAATCATCGATCTCCAGACGGCGGCCGGAATCGAAAAAGGCGTCGAAATCGAGCTTGAGAGACTCGCCGACATCTTTTCCACAAAGGACTGTCTCGAAGGGCTCACTTCGGCGGGGCGGAAAAAACCGGAATTCAAAGGGGAATAACTTTCATGGCCAGAGCGGCCACAACAAATGATGAAAGTATAAGTTGTCAGGTGTCAGGTATTAGGTATTAGGTGTTAGCTAAAACCTAATACCTAACTGCTAAAGGCTTTCATATAAAAGGAGGCTATCAATGGTGTGGAACAGACGGTTTGAATGCATGTCCCTGGATGAACTGCAGAGTTTCCAGGTGAAAAAACTCAGGGAAACGGTGGCGTGGGTAAACGAAAGAGTGCCCTTTTACCGGAAAAAATTCGAAGAGGCCGGCATCACTGAAAAAGATATCCGGAGCGTCGAGGATGTCGCCAAACTGCCCTTTACCGTAAAGAACGACCTGAGGGACAACTACCCGTTTCATATGTGCGCCGTGCCCCTGGATGAAGTGGTCCGGGTGCACGCCTCTTCAGGCACCACCGGCAAACCGGTGACAGGCCCGTACACCCAGGCGGACGTGGACCAGTGGGCCGAGTGTGTGGCCCGGAACCTCTGGTCGTACGGGGTAAGACCGGAGGACATCCTCCAGAACAGCTACGGGTACGGGCTGTTTACCGGAGGTCTCGGGCTTCACCAGGGCGCCAATCTGATCAAGTGCACAGTGGTGCCCACAAGCTCGGGGCTCACCGAACGACAGATCAATGTGATGAAGGATTTCGGTTCCACCGTACTGTCGTCCACCCCCTCCTACGCCCTTACCATTGCCGAGCGGGCCGCGGAGATGAACATCGACATCCGGAAACTGCCGCTGCGGCTCGGCATATTCGGGGCGGAACCATGGACCGACGAGATGCGCAGAGAGGTGGAAGAACGCATGGGCATCAAGGCAATGGACATCTACGGACTTACCGAACTCTGCGGTCCAGGGGTGTCATATGACTGCGACGAGCAGACCGGCATGCACATCAACGAAGATCATTTTATAGCGGAAATCGTGGACCCGCTCTCCCTTGAACCGGTGGAACCCGGGGAAAAAGGAGAACTGGTATTCACCGCCATCCAGCGGCGGGCCATGCCGCTGATCCGGTACCGCACCAAGGACATCACCCGGCTGACCCGAAAGGAATGTTCCTGCGGCAGGACCTTTGTCAAGATGGAACGGGTCTCCGGGCGAACCGACGACATGCTGATCATAAGCGGTGTCAACGTATTTCCCTCCCAGGTGGAATCGCTGCTTCTCGACATCGAGGAGGTGGAGCCCCAGTACCGGCTGGTGGTCCGGAAAAGCGGGTACCTGGACCGTCTCGCCGTCCAGGTGGAGGCCAAAAAAGAAATATTTCAACAGGGAAAAGCCAAACTGTACGAAGTCGAGGCGAAAATCATCGCCCATATCCGCGGCCACATGGGCATCGGGGTGGATGTGGAAATCATGGAGCCCAAGACGATTACAAGGAGCGAAGGCAAAGCCGTCCGCGTAATCGAC
>JAIPEK010000168.1 GCA_021737205.1 Desulfarculaceae bacterium | reverse complement strand
CAAGCAGAAAATGGGTTCTGTGTGGAAATGGATCCCTTTTTAATCCATTGGAACACAGAACACTTTTTCTGCGGTCTCAATTTCTACCTCTATCTTTCATTAATTTCTCTCATTTTCATAAAACTTTTGACATTACCTTCAAATCCGGCTGGTTTTTCCAATATATTCGTGACGTGAAACGAGATCACCGCCACCGAATTTGCCGCATTAATAGAATTTTTATGTCCGTGCATGGGGATTTTCACAAAATGATCGCACATCCGCATCACGTGCCTGGAGATGCCGTACTCCTCGTTTCCGAAAACCACTACGCCCTTGGAAGGCCATTCAAACCTGTTGTACGGAGCAGCCCGATCCACGGTTTCCACACCGATAACCGGATACCCCTGCCCCTTTTTTTCTTCAAGCGCGGATGCAAGATCATCCACAGCCAGTGCCTGCACCCATTGTTCCGCCCCCATTGCGGTTTTTTCCACTGAAGCGGAACTTCCAGAAAGCGTACCGCCCACGATCACCGATTGGAACCCGGCTGCATCGCACACACGGATCACGGAACCCACGTTGAAAAGACTTCGAAAAGAATCCAGTGCAATATGGAAATCCGGTCCGCCTTTTGCAGACCTCCCCTGGTCGGTGTCCCCCCGGATCACAGGAGGAAGAAGGTCATGGTCTTTCGGGGAGACGTTCACGGCCGACCTGTGAAAATGGACCGCATCTGATACGAATTCGATCCACCCGCGCCTGTCTTTCCGGTCAGGAGGCGGGGCCGGCGAGAGCTCCATCCAGCCGAGCACCTCTGCATACGCGACATACACTTGATCCATCCGGGATGCGTTGAGCCGGTTGGCGCAAAGCTTTCCGTAAATATCCGATAGCCATTTCACCAGCCATTTGTGCCGGTTATGGGGTGCAAGCTTTACAAACTTTTTTTCTGAAAGATAAAAAGAAGTCACACCTGCCGGTTCCTTGCGGTTTCAGGCACGGATCTCGGGATCTTGATCAAGAACTTGCTTCCTTTGCCCAAAGTGGATTTGGCCTTGATTTCCCCCTGGTGCTGATGGATCACCTTGCTGGTGATATAAAGCCCGAGTCCCGTGCCCCGGTTGCCTTTGGAAGAGAAAAATATGGCGAATATATTGTTCAGCGTCTGCTCGTCCATTCCCGGTCCGTTGTCCTGGATCAGGAACACGGCCTTTTCATCGTCCACACGGGCGTTCACCCAGACCGCACGGTCTTCTTCGGACCGGCTGTCCGTATCCTCGGAGAAGGCTTCCATCGCATTTTCAAGTATATTCATTATGGCCGCCTGGAAACTGCTCCGGTCCACCTCGATCCAGTCTTCCCCGTTTCCGTTTTCCACTTCCACGTTAATGTTAACCGAAACGTTCATGGAATCAGCCTTGGGCCGGACCATGCCCATGGTCTCATCGAGAAATTCCCTGACCGGGATACGGCTGAAATTCAGCTGTCTCGATTTGGTATAATAGAGAATGTCCAGCACCAGGCGCTTGATCCGGCCCGTCATCAGATTGGCGATCTCGAGCCCCTCTTTGGTTTGTTTCCGGTCATCGGTCTCAAAACCTTTGTTCACCAGATACATCCCGCTGTCAAGACTTGTCAGAAGTCCCTTGATGCCGTGGGAGATGGACCCGATCATGAATCCCAGGGATGCCAGGTGGTCTTCGAGTCTCCTGACTTCGGTAATATCCGTGAGCATCACGATCACTTTCACGATCTCGCCCAGGTTGTCCCGTATCGGGGCGGTCCAGCTTAAAACCGTGTGTTTGACCCCGTCCGAGGAGATGATCTCCGTTTCCGTTGTATGGTTTTCCCCGTCCCTGAACGTATCCTGCACCGGGCACCTCCGGCATGGTTCGTCACGGTTCTTGCAGATGCCGAAACAGTATTCCCCGATATGGCGGCCGAAATACTCGTTGAACTTCCGGTTGGAATCGGTGATCCGGTACTCGCTGTCCTGGACATAAATGAAACAGGGCACCTCGTTAAACAACTGCTGATACTTTTCCTCGGATTTTTTATACTTGAGCTGAAAGCAATGGGTCTCGTTGCAGATATGGTTTTTAAACGCCACCCGCTTCATGGCCCTGTCCACGTAAAGCTCCACTGTGGACTCGTCCGCCGGCATGACCATGAAATCGGACACCCCTTTTTTCAGGCACTCGACTCCTGCGTAAATGTCCCGGTGGGATACGGCGGCGACGATATCGGTATCACATGAAAGCCGTTTGACCGAATCCACGGCATGCAAAATACCGCTCCCTCTCTTCACTTCCACAATCAGAACCTTGGGCCGGTATTCGTTCAGATAGTAGGAAAACACCTCCAGCGGTTTTCCTTCCACCGTACCGTCATTTTCAATAAATACGCAGTCGTGTCTTTCCCTCAACGGCAGGAACGGATCTTCATCCAGCCCTCCGCTGCCTATCACCAGTATGTCCGTGTCCATTTTCCCGCCACCTTTGTTATCAGATAAACATCAATGTATACCAGTAGTCTACAAAAATTTCAAATCCCATATGACTTTGATCCGGGTGCGTTGACTTCAAACAGGTATTGTGGCAGATTGAAAAAAGAATTTCATACAATATTCAAGGTGGAGCCATGCCGAATCCAATGCGACAGAACGCGGTACAAGGGATGAAACAGGGAGATACCTTCACATTCACGCGACGATTTTCAAAAGAGGATACCGTTTCCTTCGGTGACCTGACCCGGGATTATAACCCGGTCCACTATGACGAGCGCTGGACTGAGAGCAAGGGATTCGGCGGCCTTATCTGCCACGGTCTGCTGGTAGGTTCCATGGTGTGCGAATTCGGCGGGCAGGTGGGATGGCTGGCCACCGGCATGAATTTTAAATTCATCAAACCAGTATATTTCAATGACACTGTTACGTGTACCGTGACCCTGACCCGCCTGGAAGAAAACGGCCGGGCTGAAGCCGAAGCCTGTTTTGTCAACGGGAAAGATGAAACCGTCTGCCGAGCCTTCATGACCGGACTGGTTCCGGTGAATGAAGACAGGGAGCTTCTGGGCAGGATGGTGAAAGAGGGAGACCCGACCAACAAACTCCGCGACTTTCGGCCGTGATACCGGACTTACCTGATTACCCCGTCCGCGGTGACTCAGGCCCGCCGACGGACCGGATCACTTCGGCACATGCGGAGCAGGCGTTGCGGCAGGCCCTGGGAATATTCCACCGGCTCTTGTCCCGGATGCCGACAAAATTGGATACCGCCCGGATTTCAACAAAAGGAATACCGTACAGGTTTGCGGTTTGCGCGGCAGCCGCACCTTCCATTGATTCGGCAAGCGGGGTGAACAATTTATATAGAAGGCGTTCGGTCTCGCGGGAGGCGGTGATGGTGGAAACGGTGATGAACAAACCCTTTTTCACTTTTACACCGGCACCGGCAAGAGCGTTTTCAGCACTCTTTTGCGCCGTTTCCGAAAAGTTAAGGTCCGGGTGGAAAACGCCTCTGCAAGTTTCTTTTTGGTCTTGGACAAGCGGGAACGGCAGCGGATCAAGGGGGTATGGAGAGGCAGGATTTTCAACACCGGTATGGATGTACACCTCGCGGTCCGCCACAGCCACATCACCGATATCGAGCCCGGATTCCCGGAACGTTCCGGCAATTCCCGTCTGGATGATCAACCCGGGATCAATCCTTTCTATAAACCGGGTCAACCGGCTTGCCGTGTTGACGGAGCCGATCCCGGTAATCCCCAGATAGAAGGGAATCGAGTTAATGGAGACACGCACCGGCGCATCCCGGTCCGAACCGCGCCCCTGTTTTACAGTGGAAAGTTCAAGAAGGTCGGCAGCTTCCCTGCGGGTGGCCGCCGCCACAAGGATCTTACCCGGCATGGATCAGGTCCCGGACCGCCTCCAGGGCAAGCCGGTATACTTGCGATCCGAACCCCGTGATCTGACCGGTCACCACGTCGGCGGGCAAAGATTTATGCCGGAACGCCTCGCGTTTGTAGATATTGGAAAGGTGCACCTCGATTACCGGGATGTCCAGCATGGACACGGCATCCCGTATCGCCACGCTGGTATGGGTATAGGCGGCGGCATTGAGTATCACCGCCCCTGCGCCCGTCGTGAAAATCCCGTGGAGCTTTTCCACGATTTCCCCTTCATGATTCGTCTGGAAAGGGATAACTTCAAGCCCGGCCTTTTTTGCCCTCACGGCAAGATCGGTGTTGATGTCGTCAAGTGTTTGAGTTCCGTAGACGTGCGGCTCCCTTTTTCCCAGCATGTCAAGGTTGGGGCCGTTGATCACATGGATGGATGTTTTCCGGGTCTCTGTCAAATTTCCTCCCTGGTCCACCTGTCCGGTCAAACCGCAGCCGTGGTTCCGTAACCGTTCACGGTTGTCGGTTCACAGTTCACGGTTTTTTCAATGAACTATGTAACGATTGAAGCATTTTGGATATTGATTTCAACTCTTGAATTAATTCTTTCGCATCTAAATCTTCAAAAAAGGACCCCATAATTCTCCTCTACATTCGTTTTTTTAACTGTGAACCGACAACTGTAAACCGTGAACGGTTACGTGGTTTCAAGGGCGGAAAACCCCATTTCAAAGGCCGCAAGGTTCATATCCGTGAACGCGGGCTTGGTTTTCCTGCGGACCGCCTCTTCGATGCTCTGCCTTGAAAACGGGAGGGTGCCGGATTTCAACAGAGCGCCCAGAAGTACGATGTTCATGGTCATGGGATTGCCGGCCTGTTTGGCGAGGTCCATGGCGTCAAAGGCATACAGCCGGGCCGCATTCTCCCGGATCACCCGTATCACCTCGTCGATGTCCGGATACACCCCTTTTCCGATGGCCGCGGTAAACGGGGGCATCGGATGGGTGTTGGTGATCACGGTGGTGGTTTCACTGCACCGGTTCATGGCCCGCAAGGTCTCGCCGGGCTCGAAGCCCAACAGGATGTCCGCCTCTCCGTCCGATATGATCGTGCTGTCCGCGTCACCGAAAACGAGCGAACTTTCCACCACACCGCCCCGCTGAGCCATCCCGTGAATTTCACTGAGCCGGACCGGCATATCCTCGATACGAGCGGCTTCCGCCAGGACCTTTGACGAGAGAAGGTTGCCCTGTCCGCCCACGGCCACTATGATCAGTCTGATTGTCTGCATGGTATTCTCCAATTCTCCCTTATTCTTTTAACGGCACAATGGCATTTTCAGGGCATATCTGGGCACAGACCGCGCATCCCACGCAGGTGACCGGGTCGATGGTCACCCTGTCGTTTTCGATATAGAATGCCGGACAGGCAATGGAATTGATACACTCCCTGTGGTCGAGACACTTGTCCGTCACCCGGAACGGCCTGAATTTTTTGAGTTTAAGACTCTTTGCCAGAAGTGCGCACGGCTCCTGTGAAATGATCACCGACACCCCGTCATGGGCCAGGGCCTCTTCAATGATTGCCACACTCTTGTTCACCTTGAACGGTTTGATCACGGACACGTGC
>JAIPEK010000167.1 GCA_021737205.1 Desulfarculaceae bacterium | reverse complement strand
AAGCGGTCCGGACGCCGTTGCCGGCGTGAGCTGCGCCAGGAGCATCAACGAGGATTCCTACCAGATGCAGAAACTGTTCCGGGCGGTTTTCAAAACCAACAACATCGATCATTGCGCCCGAACGTGACATGCGCCCACGGTCGCCGGTCTGGCGGCCACATTCGGATCCGGGGCCATGACCAACTCGTTTGAGGAATTTTCAAGAGCGAAAATGTTTTTCGTGATCGGCTCCAACATGACCGAAGCCCACCCCGTGGCTGCCACATTCGTGAAAAATGCCGTATTCAAAGGGGCCAAGCTGGTTGTAGCAGATCCCAGGCAACACAAACTGGTGGACTTTGCAGACCGTCATCTTCCCTTGAAAGTGGGAAGCGACATCGCCCTTCTCAATTCCCTGATGTATGTCCTGATCAAAGAAGACCTGTACGATCGCGAGTTTGTCAACTCCTGCTGCATCGGGTTCGATGACCTTGAAGAGACCGTGACGGGGTATCCGCCTGAAAAAGCCGAACCGATCTGCGGCATTGCTGCGGATACGATCCGGGACACCGCCCGGATGCTTGCCTCGGTGAAACCGGTCATGGTATGCTATACTCTGGGCATCACCGAACACACCTGCGGTAAAAACAATGTAATGTCCGTTGCCAATCTCCAGATGCTCCTGGGCAACATGGGCGTGGAATGCGGCGGGGTGAATCCGCTCAGAGGCCAGAACAACGTCCAGGGAGCTTGTGACATGGCAGCGCTTCCCAACGTGTATCCCGGCTACCGGAAGGTGGGGGATCCGGCAATCCGCGAAAAATTTGAAACCGCATGGGAAACCCGAGAGATGTCTGAACAGGCGGGACTGATGATCCCGCAGATGATGGAAGGTCTGGTGGACGGCAGTGTAAGAGGATTTTACATCTTCGGTGAAAATCTTGCCAACACGGAACCGGACATGAGCAAGGTGGCCCATGAACTGGAAAGCGCCGAATTCGTGGTATGCCAGGACATCTTCGAAACCGAGACCACCCGGTTTGCAGACGTGATCCTGCCGGCGGCCGCATGGAGTGAGAACAACGGCACATTCACCAACAGCGAACGCCGGGTCAGCCGGGTCCGGAAGGCCGGCGAACCACCCGGAATGGCCCAGCCCAACTGGTGGATCTTCAAAGAAATCGCCAGACGGTTCGGGCACAACTGGACGTCGGACAGTGCACGGAAAATATGGGACAATGAAATCTCGGTTCTGGCCCCGAATTTCAGCGGGATCAAGTATGACCGGATTGAAGAAGACGGTTTGCAATGGCCCTGTACCAGCCTGGATCATCCCGGCACCTGCGTGCTCCACGGCAACGGGGAATTCACCTGCGGACTCGGCAACTTCAGCCCGGCCCACTGGACGCCGCCTGCGGAAGTTCCGGATGAAGAATATCCCCTGGTGCTCAGCACGGGAAGACGGTTGTACCACTATCACACACGGACCCAGACCGGCCGGTGCGAAGGTCTCAACGACCTTCTAGGCGAAGAGACTGCAGACATCTCCGGCATTGATGCCGAAACATTGGGGATTGAAAACGGGGAGAGGATCAAGGTGTTATCCCGCAGGGGCCGGGTGACCGTGACCGCCCGTGTGACCCGACAAATCCCCCAGGGCCTTGTGTGGATGGCGTTTCATTTTGCCGAAAACAATGCAAACCGGCTGACCAACGCCGCGTTTGACCCGGACACGCTCACGGCCGAATACAAGGCGTGCGCCGTAAGAATTGAAAAAGAAGGATAAAAAAGAAGGAGCCGCCCTTGTGACCGGGGGCAGACGGCCGGATGACCCGGTCCTTGAAAACGGATTTTTCTACCTGCCCACCCTGTTCACCGGCTGCACCGGAGACATGAAAATCGTGAAAGAGGAAAGTTTCGGGCCCGTGATCACTGTGGAACAATTTGACACAGAAGATGAAGCGGTAACTCTTGCCAACAACACCGCCTACGGCCTTGCCGCAGGCTTCTGGACCACTGATCCGGCCCGTATCGACCGGGTTTCCAGAGGACTCCGGTTCGGTACAGTATGGGCCAACGACTTCAACATCTACTTTCCCAAGGCCCCGTGGGGCGGATACAAACAGTCCGGGATCGGACGGGAGCTGGGCAAAGCCGGATTTGAAGAATACTGCGAACTCAAGCACATTTTCGAAAATTTCAACAACCGGCCCCAAAGCTGGTTCGGTGCCTGATGGACTTTGTGAACCAGGAATTCTTTTTTGTAAAACATTGGTGAGCTTCCGGAATAAAGCATAAAAATAATGCCGGTATGGAGACACAGGATAATAGTTTCAGTTCGATCGTTATATCAATATTGACATAACGATCGAACGATGATATATTAGTTGTGTACAGGATAGAAATTCATAGGACAATCAACAGGCCTGAAAAATGAACCCTGCAAAAATCATGGAAAGACCGTCTGACAAAAAAAGCGATTCGGCTTTTAAAGTCAAATTCGAGGTTTACGGTGAAGAAATCGTGGAAAAAGTGGTGAAGCCGAGTGGAAACAGCGGAAGAATCTATTTGCCGCAAGACTGGATCGGCTACAGCGTTAAAATTGTGAAAATTGACTGAACCCTGAATATCATGTAACATCTTTCCCGCAGATCTTCTCCCGGTCCAGAAACGGCAGTTGCTTCTTGACTTTTTTTACGTCTTCATCCTCTTCCAGCCACAGGGCCAGATTGCCGAGAATTGCGCATGCAAACGGGTTCGGCCCGTTGTGAAAAAGAGAATAGTTCACCCACAATCCCTGTTTTTCGCTTTTTACAAGCCCCGCATCCATAAGGGTTTTCAGGTGCTTGGATGCAGCGGACTGGGAAATTTCGATGCCCGTATAAATCTCGCAAACGCAAAGTTCCTTTTCCTGAAGCATTTTCAGCATTTTTACCCGGACCGGGTCTGAAAGTGCTTTCATGACCTTGACAAATGATTCCATATTCCCTATATATTCCATAATCGGAATATACCGGTCACTTCTGAACCTGTCAAGCCTCCCTGTTCTTTTGTACAAGGAAAGACCGGTGGCAGTTGCGGTGGAAGCCGGAGATGATTCAATAAACGCTCACAATTTGGAAAGGACATTTCAATGAAGGAATACCAACCGACAGAAACCGCGGATGGGGGAATGGGATTTTTCGAACGGTATCTGACCGTCTGGGTGATCCTCTGCATCATCGCCGGGATCGCTCTTGGCAAAATCGCCCCCGGAATTGCCGAAACCCTGGACGGTATGGCCATCAGCGTGAACGGCGCACCCGTGGTATCCATCCCCATTGCCGTGTGCCTGTTTTTCATGATGTACCCGATCATGGTGAAAATCGATTTCGGAGAGGTGGTCCGAGCCGGAAAAAACGTAAAGCCGGTGGGACTGACGCTGTTCATCAACTGGGCGATCAAACCCTTTACCATGTACGGGATCTGTTTGTTTTTCCTGGGATTCCTGTTTTATCATTTCATCGGCCCGGATGCGGTGGATTATGTTAAAATCCCGTTCGGGCTCGACCTTGACGCGGGCCAGATTTACGGATCAGGGGAAGTGGTGGTGAAAAACGGAATCCGCATGCTTGAAGTGCCGCTCTGGAGAAGTTATCTGGCCGGCTGCATCCTTCTGGGCATCGCCCCTTGCACGGCCATGGTCCTGGTCTGGGGGTTCCTGGCTAGGGGAAACGACGGCCACACACTCGTGATGGTGGCGCTCAACTCTTTGACCATGCTGGTCCTGTACGGCGTTCTCGGCGGTTTCCTCCTGGGCGTGGGCAAACTGCCGGTGCCCTGGCAGGCCCTGGTGCTTTCCATCGGTATTTACGTGGCACTGCCCCTTGCCGCCGGATACGTATCCAGGAAACTGATCATCAGGCGGAAGGGGGAGAAGTGGTTTGAAGAAAAGTTCCTTCATATCCTGACCCCGATCACCATCACCGCTCTCCTGGTGACACTGGTCCTGCTGTTTTCCTTTAAAGGGGAAATGATCGTCCGGAACCCATTGACAATCCTGTGGATCGCCATCCCGCTTTTTATCCAGACGGTGGTGATCTTCGCGCTCGGATACGGGCTCGCCCGGCTTTTCAACTTTTCCTATGAAGATGCGGCCCCGTCCGCCATGATCGGCGCCTCCAACCACTTCGAGGTGGCAATCGCCACTGCGGTCATGCTGTTCGGGCTGTCGTCCGGCGCCGCCCTTGCCACGGTAGTCGGAGTGCTGATCGAGGTCCCCGTGATGTTGATGCTGGTCCGGATATGCCTGAAAACCCGGCACTGGTTCGAATAATTGAAACAACCCATGAACCATAAGGATATGGACAAAATGAATGATCAAAAACTGCGCATATTATTTCTGTGCACCGGAAATTCATGCAGAAGCCAGATGGCCGAAGGGTTCTGCAATGCCCTCAAGGGGGAAACAATCGAGGCAGACTCAGCCGGGATCATGGCACAGGGGGTAAACCCGCACGCCGCCACCGTCATGCAAGAAGCAGGAGTGGACATCTCCGGTCATACCAGCAAAACGGTGGATCAACTGGATAACGGGAACTTTGATTACGTGATCACAGTGTGCGACCATGCAGATGAAAGCTGTCCGTTTTTTCCCGGGCCGGTGAACCGGGTCCACAAAGGATTCGACGACCCGCCGATCCTTGCGGCTTCGGCGCGATCGGAAGAAGAGATCCTGGAGATCTACAGGCGGGTGAGAGACGAAATCAGGGAGTACATACAAACGCTGCCGGAATCATTATCCGCAACATCGGCCTGAAACCGGCTGGAGACGGGCAAAATCCGGCTGCAAATGGAATCGGCCGGTATGAGTGAAAGAAACGCAAACAGAACCAAAGAAACATACCGGCTTTCCCATCAGGCCGGTTCCGCCTTGTACCCGGCCTGAGTCACGGCATCCACGGCTTTGGGGACGACACTGTCGTCATCAGTTGAAAAGTGAGCTTTCCTGCCTTCAAGATCCACATGGACATCAGTTACATTCTCCAAGGCTTCAAGGGCCTTCTGAACGGTTGCCGAACAGTGGCCGCAACTCATTCCCTCCACGTTCAAAACAACTTTTTTCATGGCTCCTCCTTTCAAGTAAATAAGATTCATGGCCCGGGCGGCCACAACAAATGATGAAAGATCACCATGAAGAGCATGAAGTTCATGAAGATTTTGCTTCAGTTCCTTCATGGCCTTCATGGTAAAAAATGTTGTTCTTTCATACAAACAGAAGTTTATCGGTTCACCCTGATACGAACATATCAGCACCCAGGCTCCAAATGCAACCCCCTGTATTTTTTCTCCAGGGCGATCGCATGAAATTATTCTCGCCCCTTTGCACCGGTTTTCGAGCGGTTATCCAAAACTCATATGTGTGTATGGCACGGGCGGAGGCAGCAGACGATCCGGTATAACCTGTAGCGGATTTCAATGTCGGTCGGTTTCCGGCCACACGACGTGGCCGGTTCCGACATTGTCCTCAGAGCAGCCCTGGACGGGCTGCGAGGGCC
>JAIPEK010000166.1 GCA_021737205.1 Desulfarculaceae bacterium | reverse complement strand
AAAATGCTTACACTTTTAAACTGGAATATACAGTATGTTTTTTAATTTTCTGACTAAAATTTTCGGTACCAGCAACGACCGGATTCTGAAAAAGCTGCAGCCTTCCGTGGACATGATCAACAGTCATGAACCGGCCATGCAGAAGCTTGAAGACAGCGAGTTTCCGGACATAACGGAAAAGTTCAAAGAACGCCTTGAAAAAGGGGAAACCCTTGACGATATACTGCCCGAAAGCTTTGCCGCTGTCCGGGAAGCATCCGTCAGAACCTTGGGAATGCGTCATTTCGACGTACAGCTGCTGGGAGGAATCGCTCTTCATTACGGCAACATAGCGGAGATGAAAACCGGTGAGGGAAAAACCCTGGTGGCTCCCCTTGCCGCCTATCTCAACGCCCTTTCCGGAAAAGGGGTTCACATTGTTACGGTCAATGACTACCTGGCCATGCGTGACGCCGAATGGATGGGGCAGGTCTTCACTTTCCTCGGACTCAGTGTGGCCACGCTGCTTCATGATATGGACGATCAGGACAGAAAAGAAGTGTACAATTCGGATATCGTATACGGCACCAACAACGAGTTCGGATTTGACTATCTCAGGGACAACATGAAATTCGACAAGGAGTCCCTGGTACAGCGGGAACTCAATTTCGCCATTGTGGACGAAGTGGACAGCATTCTGATCGACGAAGCCAGAACACCGCTTATCATATCCGGACCCACCAATGATTCCACGAGCCTGTACCACCAGGTCAACAGCATCATCCCGGCCTTTAAAAAAGACACCGACTACACTGTGGATGAAGAGGCCAAGTCCGTGATGCTCACCGAAGAGGGAATTGCCAAAGGGGAAAACCTTCTCGGGGGGGAGAACCTGTATGATCCGGGCAACATCGAACTTCTGCACCAGGTGAACCAGGGGCTCAAGGCCCATGCCCTCTTCAAGCGGGACTCCGACTATATTGTCAAAGACAACGAGGTGATCATAGTGGACGAGTTCACCGGCAGGCTGATGACGGGCAGACGGTTCGGCGAGGGACTTCACCAGGCGCTGGAAGCCAAGGAGAACGTCAAGGTGGAAAACGAGAACCAGACCCTTGCCTCGATCACCTTCCAGAACTTTTTCAAGATGTACGACAAAATCTCCGGCATGACCGGTACGGCTGCTACGGAAGCCGAAGAATTCAAGAAGATTTATAACCTGGATGTAATGGTAATTCCCACGCACAGGCCCATGATCAGGGAAGATTTGCCTGACGTGATCTACCAGACCAAAAAGGAAAAGTACGATGCGGTGATCCGGGAAATCATCGAGCTTCACAAGAAGAAACAGCCGGTTCTGGTGGGCACCATATCCATTGACGTGTCCGAAGAGATCAGCGCCAAACTCAAGAAGAAAGGGGTCAACCATTCCGTTCTCAATGCCAAGCATCACAAGGCCGAGGCGGAAATCATCGCCAATGCCGGACAGATCGGTGCGGTAACGATCTCCACCAACATGGCCGGCCGGGGAACGGATATTGTCCTGGGAGAAGGCGTGACCGATCTTGGCGGGCTGCGGATCATCGGCACCAGCCGGCATGAGTCGAGAAGGATCGACAACCAGCTCAGGGGGCGCTCGGGACGTCAGGGCGATCCCGGTTCTTCCAAATTCTTTCTCAGCCTTGAAGATGATCTGCTCCGTATTTTCGGCGGGGAGAGAATTCACGGCCTCATGGACAGGATCGGCATTGGCAAGGATGAACCCATCGAGCACAAGATGATCAGCAAAGCCATCGAAAACGCCCAGTCAAAAGTGGAAGGCCAGAACTTTGAAATCAGAAAACAGCTTCTCGATTTCGACAATGTCATGAACCAGCAGCGGGAGGTGATATACAGCCAGCGCAGGGAAGCTCTGATGGGCAAGAATCTAAAACCTGTGATCGAGGAGATTATCGAGGATATCACTGAATCCATGGTTTCCGAATTTGAGCAGGACAAAACCCCTGTAAAGGAATGGGATCTTGAAGGTCTTTCCGAGAGGATCAAACACCAGTTTGACCTTGCGGTCGACTTTGATTGCCTTGACGAAGAGGATAAAGACAGGGAGAAACTGATCGATCCCATCTGCAGGAAGGCCAAAGAAGCGTATAATGATAAAGAGGCCGTCATCGGAAGCGAAGATTTCAGGGAACTGGAGCGTATTGTGTTCCTGCAGACGGAGGATTCTTTGTGGAAAGATCACCTTCTCAACATGGATCACCTCAAGGAGGGGATCGGGTTGAGAGGATACGGCCAGCAGGACCCCCTCATTATTTATAAAAAAGAGGGGCTGGAAATGTTTGAAGACATGGTCTGGCGGATTAAAGAAGAGACCGTCCAGCTTCTTTTCAAGATCCAGATCAAAACAACGGAATCAGTGTTGGAAATGAACAGGCCCGAAGAACAGAACCTGACATTCTCCCATTCGGATGATTCCGCAGTAAAAGAACCGGTTACACGGAAACAGCCCAAAATAGGAAGGAACGAGCCCTGCCACTGCGGCAGCGGGAAAAAATACAAAAAATGTTGTGGTAAATAAGCTATGGCATCAACAGACACGAATACAAAAGAGGAAATTCTTTCAAAATCCGAAAAGGACACAGCGCATCCTCCGATGTATAAGGTCATACTGCACAATGATGACTATACCACCATGGAATTTGTTGTGGATGTTCTGATAAAGATTTTTGGAAAATCACTTGAAAAAGCGAACGAAATAATGCTTAATGTACACAGGAAGGGCAGAGGTCTTTGCGGAATATATACACGTGAAATCGCCGAAACAAAGGTGGACACGGTACATAAACTGGCAAAAGAACACGGGTACCCTCTGAAAAGTACTATGGAGAAGGAGTAGGACATGATAAGCAAGGAACTGAGTACAACTCTCGGCTATGCGGTAAGAGAGGCGAAAAAGAGAAGGCATGAGTATGTCTGTGTCGAACATGTTCTCTATGCGATTCTAAACCACAACTCAGGTTCACAGATAATCGAAAACTGCGGAGCGGATCCGGTAAAAATAAAAGCGAATCTTGAAGAGTTTTTCAGCAGCAAAATGACAACAATCGACAATGAAGAAGAGTATGTTCTTCAGCAGACCATCGGGTTTCAGCGGATGATCCAGCGGGCGATCAACCAGGCCAGATCAGCGGAAAAGGCGGAAGTCAATCTCGGTGACATCCTGGCTTCCATTTTCCAGGAAAAGGACTCGCATGCGGCCTTTTATCTCGAGTCCGAAGGTCTGGAGCGAATTGATGTGCTGCGCTATATTTCCCATCACGAGGAAACCAGGGCCTCATCTCCCGATCCGGAAGATGAAAAACCCAAGGGGTTCCAGCAGCCCCCGAAAGCCCATCCGAAAAAACAGAGTAAGGATCCTCTGGCCCTGTTTACCACGGATCTTCTCCAGCGGGCCCGGGACAACAAGATCGACCCCCTCATCGGACGGGAGGACGAGACCCGGAGAATCATGCAGGTGCTCTGCAGACGGAGAAAAAACAATCCAATCCTTGTAGGAGACCCGGGGGTCGGTAAAACCGCCATTGCCGAAGGCCTGTCCCTTAAAATCCACAACCGGGAAGTGCCGGATCTGCTTGAAAAATGCGAGCTGTATTCCCTGGACATGGGAGCGCTCCTGGCCGGGACCAAGTACCGGGGCGATTTTGAACAGCGCCTCAAGGATGTGATCAATTCGCTCAAGGAAAAGGAGAATTCGCTTCTGATCATTGACGAAATCCACACGGTGGTTGGTGCGGGCGCCACATCCAACGGCTCCATGGATGCGTCCAACATTTTGAAGCCGGCGCTGTCCCAGGGGGAAATCAAGTGCATCGGCACCACAACCTACGAGGAGTTCAAAAACTACTTTGAAAAAGACCGGGCGTTTTCCCGGCGGTTTGAAAAAATTGAAATCGGCGAGCCCACGGTGGATGAATCCATTGAAATACTGAAAGGGCTCAAACCGCATTATGAAGAGCACCACCGCATCGAGTATTCGGATGAGGCCCTTGAAGCCACGTCCCGGCTGGCTGCCAAACATATCAATGACCGGTTTCTGCCGGACAAGGCAATCGACGTAATGGATGAAACCGGTGCGTTCCTGCGCCTTAACCGGAAATCCGAGGACTACAGCGTCACGGAAAAAGACATCGAACAGATCGTCTCCACGATTGCCAAAGTGCCTCCGTCAAGCGTATCGTCATCCGACCGGCAGAATCTGGAAACATTGAACGAGCGGCTTTTCGAGGTTATTTACGGTCAGGATCAGGCCATCAAAACACTTGTCACATCGATCAAACGGTCAAGGGCGGGCCTGTCCACCCCCGAACGCCCCATCGGCTCGTTTCTGTTCACCGGCCCCACCGGTGTCGGCAAAACCGAGGTGGCCAAACAGCTGGCCGACCATATGGGCATTGAATTCCTCCGGTTCGACATGAGCGAATACATGGAAAAACATACCGTATCCCGTCTCATCGGCGCCCCTCCAGGATATGTGGGCTTCGACCAGGGAGGCATCCTCACCGACAACATTCGAAAGCATCCGCACTGCGTGCTGCTTTTGGATGAAATCGAAAAGGCGCACATGGATTTGTTCAATATCCTGCTGCAGGTCATGGACTACGCCACGTTGACGGACAACAACGGCAAATCCGCGGATTTCAGGAACGTTATCATCATCATGACCTCCAATGCCGGCGCCAGGGAAATGAGCGCCAACAAGATCGGTTTCGGCAAGACCATTGAAACATTTGAGTCCGCAGGTCTGCGTGCGGTTGAAAAGACATTCAGCCCTGAATTCAGAAACCGGCTCGACAGCATTGTCCAGTTCAGCCACCTTTCCCATGAAATCATGGAAATGATCGTGGACAAGAACATGAAAGAGATCAAGGCCATGTTGAAAGAGAAAAACGTCACGTTGACCTATTCCAAAAAAGCCCGTTCTTACCTGGCCGAGCAGGGGCACGATCCCAAATTCGGCGCAAGGCCGCTCCAGAGGGTGATCCAGTCGCAAATCAAAGACGTGCTCTCCGAAGAGATCCTTTTCGGAAAACTGGAAAACGGCGGCAGGGTTTCCATCGGATGCAGGAAAGAAAAGCTGACGTTCAACTATAAAAGTTAATGCCGATTTTCAGACTGTCGGAACGGATTGAGTTTCCCCCTCCCGGGCTGGCCAGGTCGGACGGCCTGTTGTGCGTGGGAGGGGATCTTTCCACCGAACGACTGATCGAAGCGTACAGCAACGGCATTTTCCCCTGGTATGCCTTTAACGAACCGATTTTGTGGTGGACCCCTGATCCCAGGCTGGTCCTTTACCCGGAAAATATACGGGTTTCCCGGAGTCTTGCCAAAACAATCAAAAAAAAATTTTTTTCCGTTACCATGGATACGGCCTTTGAGGAAGTGATCCACAACTGTGCGTACACCCGGACACTTACGGGAGAGGACACTTGGCTGACCGAAGATATGATACAGGCATATATCCGGCTTCATAAAGCGGGATACGCCCACTCCGTGGAATGCCGGCGGGAGGGAAGGCTTGCAGGCGG
>JAIPEK010000165.1 GCA_021737205.1 Desulfarculaceae bacterium | reverse complement strand
ATGGGAGATCACCAAGGCGACCCTGGGGTATACCAACCATACCCTGCTGCCCGAGGCTCTGGAGAAATGGCCGCTTTCGGTTGTGGAAAAGGTGATCCCCAGGCATCTTCAACTGATTTATGAAATTAACGCCCGTTTTCTCGGGTCGGTTGAAAAACGGTTTCCCGGAGATAAAGATCTTCTGGAGCGGATTTCCATCGTGGAGGAGGGGCCGGAAAAGCAGGTCCGGATGGCTCATCTGGCCATTATGGGAAGCCATTCGGTCAACGGGGTGTCCAAGGTCCATTCAAAGCTTGTCACCGAGCAGCTTGTGCCGGATTTTTATCAAATCAGTCCGGAAAAATTCAACAACAAGACCAACGGCGTGACGCCGAGAAGGTGGCTTTTTTCGGCAAACCGCCGCCTTTCCGAACTTTTGTGTGAAACCCTGGGAGACGCCTGGATAAAGGATCTCGACAGAATCGCCGAAATTGAAGAGCACAAGTACGACCGCGAGTTTCTCGACCGGCTCGGCCGGATCAAGCGGGAGAACAAGGAGATGCTGGGCCGGTTCATCAAGGAAAAGTGTTATGTCGACGTGAACCCGGACTCGATATTCGACATACAGATCAAGCGCATACACGAGTACAAGCGCCAGCTTTTGAACCTGATGAACATTATCCACATGTATCTTGCCATCAAAGAGGACGGGATCACCCCGGAAAACCCGAGAACCTTCATTTTCGCCGGAAAGGCCGCGCCCGGCTATTTTATCGCGAAACTGATCATCAAACTGGTCCACAACCTGGGGGATGTGATCAACAACGACCCGGTGGCCGGAGAGTGGCTCAAGGTTGTCTTTATCCCGGATTACCGGGTTTCTCTTGCAGAGAAAATCATTCCGGCCGCGGACGTCAGCGAGCAGATATCAACGGCCGGCATGGAGGCGTCCGGAACAGGGAACATGAAGCTTGCCATGAACGGGGCTGTGACCATCGGCACCCTGGACGGAGCCAATGTGGAAATCCGCGATGAAGTGGGGGAAGAGAATATCTACCTTTTCGGTTTGACCGTGGACGAGGTCCAAAAGGCAAGAGCGGACTGGGACCCGAACACCCGGCTTGACCGGTCTCCCGAGCTCGAAAGGGTCATGGACGCACTTAACTCGGATATGTTCTGCAAAAAGGAACCCCGTATATTCAAACCCTTTTATGAAAATCTGGCCCTCCGGTATGACCATTACCTGCATCTTGCCGATTTCGAGTCCTACAAAAGGCAGCAGGAAGCGATAACCGCGGACTATTCTAAAAGGGATGTCTGGAATACCCGGTCCCTTCTCAATATTGCCCGTACCGGGCGGTTTTCAAGTGACAGGACGGTAAAAGAGTACGCAGAAGATATATGGGGTATTCAGCCGTGTAAGTAAATTTTTGCGGGGATTGTTCGATTTTTTCTTGCCAATTCTGTGTATACGTATATATTTAGGGAACTGGTAGCTGTTAATTAAATGAATTGAATTCAAATTGTTTTGAGGATTATATGGGAATATACGAACGCAAAAGAAGAGAGAGAGAACAGCGCCGGTCTCAAATACTGGAAGCGGCGAAAAAGGTGTTTTCTCTCAAAGGGTTCAACAGTGCGACAATGGAAGAAATCGCCGGAGAAGCGGAACTGAGTCCGGGAACGCTGTATATTTATTTTAAAAACAAGGAAGAGCTTCATACCTCCTTGTCCATCGACCTTCTCGAACATATCGGAAACCGGATCAACCAGGTCGCCGAACGGAATGTCTCAGTGGACGTGAAACTCGACACCTTGCGGGATGTGTTCATTGAGGTATACGAGGACGATGCCATGATTCTGATCAACCTGTTTCACCTGCAGTCCGGCGAGGTGCTGAAGAACCTTTCCGAGGATTTGATGAATCAGCTGAAAGAAACCTCGGCCAAAGCCCTCCGGGCCATCAAGGCCATCGTTAGTGAAGGAATCGATCAGGGGGTTCTGATTGATGAACATCCGGTGGCGTTAGCGGATATCGTATGGTCTACATATTCCGGCGTGGTGCTGTGGGTGGACAGCAAACGGCTTTTGAATGACCAGAAGGATTTCGTGAAATCAACATTAAAGCAGGCGTTCGATATATTGAAGGTCGGTTTGAAAAAGCACTGAGCTTTTATTTGCAAAGCCTGTGGATTGTCTGGGCATGCCAGTCTCCTCTTCCGGAGAATGTGGGTATGCCCTTTTCTTTCAGGTAGCTTGCAATCGAGGCGAACGTCTCTCCTTCTTTTCGCATTTCCTGTATGATGGAAAGCACTTCTTCCTTGGTATACCGGGTGCCGTTTTCATAGCTTGTGGCTGCGTATTTGATCGGTCCCGCTTTTTCTGAAGAAGCGAAATCCGCACTGGTTAAAAGGTCGTTCAGACTGCGCAAGAGATTATTGATTACATTGCTCTGTTCCACTTTAGGCTCGGTGACGTATTCATTGGCCTCGGCAATACGTTCCATGCTCACCGCAATGGAAGCCATGTTCTCGTTCAGTACCGGCAACAGCTGGTTGAGGTTTTCGGCAAGCTCATTAATCTCCGGACTGCTTGGAAGATTGTCTTTCCTTCTGTCCTTTGTCTGTCTTCTTTCCACGTGAGTGGAATAGTGGCCGCCCATTTCCTTTCTGGTTTTCGGCTGTTTGGTCTGTGGGCCTCTGAGGTTTTTCAGAAAATCGCTCATGGTGAGCCTCCTTTACATATGAAGAAAAAAAGGTGATTTGATTCCATAATCGAATGAGCTGACAATATTTACGTTATATGTATATGAATCAAAGATTTGTCTCTATATCGTATACTCATATACTATTATAAATATGGAATAAGTCAAGCACGAAATTCAAAAATTGCCATCAGTATATCAGGGTTTTTCGGTCAATTTCGCGATTTCCTTTTGTATGCAGAAATATATGTCTTCGTCGCTGCCGTAGATATCAATGACGTCCTTGTGGTCGATGAGTTTCTCCACAACGAACGCGGTGATGTAGAGACCGGCAATGTTCGGACTGGAAGCAACGCCCCTGAACGGCGCCACCTGATAATCGATATCAAAATCTTCCGCCCGGCAGAGTCTGTCGAGGCATTTTGCGAGCTGTTCCTGTATGGTATTCTTGCTGACGGTTTCGATCAGTCCCTTTTCCACAAGTTTCATGGCGATTTTGTTGCTGAAGCCCTCTACATCATTTCGAACCGCATTTATGGTCTGGCTTCGTTCTCTTTCTTTGGATGATTCGATTTTTGACAGAAGTTTTGATTCCCTGTTGCCGACATGAAATGTTTTACCCATTCAATCCATCCTTACATATTCCAAGAAATATTAACCATTAATTATAAACATCTATGCCGCATCTTTGCAAGGTTAAATTTGGGCGTCCTGAATAATAATTTGGCAGGTGTTTTTTTTGAATTTGTTGATTTTCAGCTTGAAGGCGATTCGGCTGAATCGCCGGGGCGGGTTGACAGTATCCGTTATGTTGAACTGGAAGGCATCCACTTGGGCACCGCCGGTCGAACCGTCCTGGCAAAGCACCATTTTCCTGTGCCGAGAACCGATGATGACCGAGGATACCACTTTGATGTCCGAACAGGTGAAAACAGGTTCCGGGTTGCTTTTGCCGAAAGGACCCATCCGGGCCAGTTCCGCTGCCAGATCTCTGTTGATATCACAGAGAGGCAGAGATCCGTCCACGTCCAAAAAGCTTATAAAATCCGATGGGTAATACCGGACACAAATGTGCCGGTTGATACCTGCCCGGAACTTGTCAAGGTTTTCCGGGGAAATGGTAATACCGGCCGCCATTGCATGACCGCCGAATTTCTCAAGCAGGTGGGAGCACTCGGTTACCGCATGATGGATATTCACCGATTCAATACTCCGGCAGGAACCGACCGCAGGTTCGTCCGTCGTGGAAATGAGGATCACCGGTTTGGAGTATCTTCTGGCCAGTTTGGAGGCGGCAATGCCGAGGACGCTGGGGTTCCACTTCCCGTCCCACATGATAAGGGCCGGATTCCTGGCAATGGACGGGTCGGCCGTGATTTTTTTTTCAATATCATCAAGGATTTCCTGTTCGATCACCTGCCTTTTCCGGTTGAGGCTGTCCAGTATTTCAGCGGTTTTTTCATGGGCGTTCCGGCTCGAGGATGAAACATGATTGACGCAGATCCTGGCGTGTGAGATTCTTCCGGCCGCATTGATCCGGGGGATCAGGCGGAAGGTAATGTCTTCGCAGTCAATGGTGGCAAGTTCCACCCGGCTGATTCGGGAAAGGGACGCCAGTCCCTTTCTTGCGCCTTTTTTCATGACATTGATGCCGGTGGTGCACAAAACCCGGTTGTCCGCCAGAAGCGGCACCATGTCCCCGATGGTGCCGAGTGCCACAAGGTCGCAGTATTCCAGAAGGTTGGGTTCGGGAAGATTTTCAAAAAACCGGTGGTCCCGCATGAATTTTCTAAGGGCAATGATCAGGTAAAAAGCCACGCCCACACCGGCCAGATAATCGAGCCCGGAAGCGCAGTCTTTTCTTTTGGGGTTGACGCAGGCAAGGGCCGCAGGTACGTCGTCCGGTATCTCATGGTGATCGGTCACGACCACGTCGATATCCTCGAGTCGTGCCGCCTCTACTGCTTCGTGGCCGGATGAGCCGCAGTCCACGGTAATGATCAGGTCCACATCCCGCTCCACAGCCATCTGTACATGATCCGCGCGGAACCCGTATCCTTCCTTGATCCGGTGGGGAATATACCAGCAAACCTCTGCATCAAGACTTGTCAGAAAGTCGTTGACAAGGCATGTGGCTGTCACCCCGTCCGCATCAAAGTCCCCGAAAACCATGATTTTTTCCCGGTCGGCCACGGCGTTCACGATGCGGCGCACCGCCTTTTCCATGTCACGGATTGAAAACGGATCGGTCAGGTTCCGCAAACTCGGGCGGATAAATTCACTTGCCTGCTCGGGAGTTTCGATCCCCCGCCCGACAAGACACCGGGCCAGCACGGGACTGATTTCAAGCTCCCGGGCCAGGCCGGCGACTGTTTTTTCATCCACTTGCCTGTATTGCCACTCGGTTTTCATTGACCGCTCTTATTCTTTTTTATATGAAAGAACAACATTTTTTTTACCATGAAGGCCTTGAAGGAACTGAAGCAAAACCTTCATGAACTTCATGGTGATCTTTCATTCTTCGTTGTGTCTGCCAGGACATGGCTGTTATATGAAAGCAGTTAGTTATTAGGTTTCAGGGTTTACCTAACACCTAACACCCAACGCCTAATACCTAACACCCAACAGCTATATATAATATCCCGCAAGAAAAGAAAACACATAAAATCGGTTTCTGTGACGGTTGCAGGAACCGTCCGGTCAGTCCAATTCGAAATGGTACCGAAGTCCCGTTGTGATGTAGTTGGACCCCCCGTCCACATCGTCGAATATGCCGTACATGCCCGACCTGTGGTGGATTCTGCAAAGTGCGTTCCATTTGTCCGTCCCGGGCAGATCAAAATCGACTTCGAGCACCATGTACCACAAAAGCTTTCTGGCCTCGTCGTTTATGGTAAGATCCT
>JAIPEK010000164.1 GCA_021737205.1 Desulfarculaceae bacterium | reverse complement strand
GTTGTTTGTATCTCATGCAGGAGACTGCAAAGGTCTCGTCGGTGAGGCCGAACGACAGCAGAACCTTCCAGCCTTGGGAGAGTTTCCGGTAATACGGCACCAGGGCCGCCCCGTACAAAAGATGGCGCAGGTTCACCACGAACGTGGTCAATACAATGACCAACCACGCTGTCCCCTGGTTGACAAGCCCGATGGCGATGAACTGGGCCGACCCGGCGAAGACAAACAGGGACATGGCCATGGCCGCACCGAATGAAAGATCGGTGCCTGATGCCAGGGTCCCGAAAATGATGCCGAAGGGAATCGCCCCCAGAATCAGGGGGATGGTATCCCTGGCCCCTTTAAGGAACTCTCTTCCGTGTTCCGAGGTCACGGTTTATGCAGTCAGTTCAGATTTTTACTGCAGCATTCACTGCCGGCACACAAACTGTCGCAGCCCTGGGGCTCGGCATTTTCAAAACGGACGCCGCTTTTGTATTCTTCAATTGCTTTCAACAGGGTTTTGACGGCAAGCTGAATGCAGTGGTGCTTTTTGGCAGGAACATTTTCCAGTACATTGAAAATATGTCCGTCGTTTATCTTCTCGGCATCTTCAAGGGTTTTGCCCCTGACCGTATCCACCACCGCCATGGCGGCGGAGACAGCCCCCGGGCAGCCGAGCACCTGGTATCTTGCATCCTGTATCACATTGTTGTCGATCTTGAGATAGACTTTCATGGTGTCCCCGCATGTGCCCACCATTTCAGAGACATGATCCGCATCCGGGAAATCTCCCATAAACGGTTTTTCCATGAAATATTGTATGGCCCGGTTTCCATACCCGGAATCGGCCAGAGCCTTTTTTTCACTTTCAATCGCCTGTGTATTGCCTGTCTGTCTGGTGTTCATATATACCTCTTTACCGTGTGTAACGTGTCAAAATGTTTTTTATGAAACTCTTTGTTCTATTTTGCGCATCCCTATAATTCCCGCATCCTTATAATAGGAGGAAATTTCTTTATGTCAAGTCCCGTATCATACCCGTTCACGGTTTACAGTTATCGGTTAACGGCCGAAAAAAAAAGTAGTTAGATTAATTCAAGAGTTGAAGTCAATATCTAAAATGCTTCAATCGTTGCACAGTTCATTGAAAAAACTGTGAACTGTGAACCGACAACCGTGAACGGGTTACCCCGTAGCTATGCTATGAATCAAGTTCCTCCGCGTACCGTTTCACCTCGGGATTCTGATCAAGAAAACGGTACAAAGTGGCCCTGCCCACGGAAAGCACCCGGGCCGTCTTGGATTTGTTGCCTCCTGTCTTTTCCAGGGCCGATTTGACGGATTCAGGCTCCAGCTTGTTCTTTTTCCGGGATGACATTCCCTGTTTTTCACCCGTCTCTTCCTGGTAAAAATCCGCCCGACCCACCTGTTCCACAAGTTCCATGGGAAGATCGCCGGGCTTGACCACTCCGCCTCTTGCATGAACCACGGAAAACTGGATCACGTTTTTCAGTTCCCGTACGTTTCCCGGCCAGTGATAATCGAGCATGATATCCAGGGCCTCCTTTGAAATCGAAGGAGGTGTGTCGTTATGTTCCTTTTCCGTCTCTTTGAGAAACCGGGAGATCAACAAAGAGATATCGGTCTTGCGCTCCCGGAGCGGCGGAAGTTTGATGGGGATCACGTTGAGCCGGTAAAACAGGTCCTGCCGGAACATACCCTTTTGCACCTCTTCCATGAGGTTTTTGTTGGTGGCGCTGATGATCCTCACTTCCACGGACACCTGCTTTTCTCCCCCCACCTTCTCGAATACGCCTTCCTGGAGAAACCGAAGAATTTTCACCTGGGTTTTCAGCGGCAGTTCCGCCACCTCATCGAGAAACAACGTTCCCTTGTGGGCAAGCTCGAACCTTCCCTTGCGTTCTTTCACCGCTCCGGAAAAAGCGCCCTTGACATGGCCGAACAATTCGCTTTCCACAATCCCCTCCGGAATGGCTCCGCAGTTGACCGGGACAAAAATCCCGTTGCCGAAAGCGCTGTAGTCGTGGATGGCGTTGGCCACCCGTTCCTTTCCCGTACCCGTTTCCCCGGAAATATGAACCGGATAGTTGTAAACCGCCACATCCCTGATCTGCCGGAAAACATCCTGCATGATCTTGCTTTGGCCGATAATCCCGGAAAAACTGGTCATGGATTCGGCTTTCAGGGAAAGATCAATGGAGTCGGTGAGATCGCTGAAAGAGGCAATCACGCCGTTGAACTCCCCGGCTCTGTTTCGGATGGCAGACACAGTCATCTCGATCTGCCGGGTCTGTCCCTTTTTGGTGATGACGGTAAGCGGATACTCCACCGTACCTGATGTAAAATCCGGGGTTTCGCGGCAGAACGAGCAGCGGTCACCGCAAAAAGGGGTGCCGAACACCTTGTGGCAGTCTCTTCCCAGCACCTCGTCCCTCGAGTATCCGGTGATTTGCTCGGCCGCCCGGTTGAAAAAGGTGATGGTACGGTCCGGTTTATGGGCGATGATACCCTGTTTGAGATTGTCTATGACAAGTGAGAGATTTTCCCGGTCCAGCAGCGTATCCGTAAATTTTTCCATCAGCAGAAATCCTCGGCTCCGATTCAATGATACATTTTTGTATCATGTGTACTCCTTTTTTTCAAAACTTTCAATACCTGTAGACGAACGGATTCCAAATTTTTACACCGGCTGTATAAATGCCGCCCCTTCAAAATATCGCCCAAAACACAAAAAGCACTCTTGGCAAATCAAGAGTGCTTTTCTCATACAGATGGATTATTATATAAAAGGAAAAAAATTTCCGTCAATCCACGGGTTTGTCTTGCAGGATTATACAGTCTTTGGGGCAATTGGCGACTGCCTGATCAAAAGCTGCCGGATCAATGCCTCCACTGTCGTCCACCTCGATATATCCGGCATCATTGAATCTGAAAATCTGCGGGGCCAGTTCCGTGCACACCCCGCACAGAATACAATCTTCCATTTCAATTTCCACGGTACGGCATACATCAGTATCTTTCATTTCTCTTTAAACTCCCCTTTTCTGATATGGGCCTGCTTTTCCTTTTCTGCAAGAGCCAGAAGACGGTACCCCGTATCCAGGAGTATGCCGTAAAGAACGCCGCACCCCGGATCTTCTCTGTGTTCCTGGCCCTGTTCCGCCAGGCGGATCATTTCGAATGCAAGCTCGATGGTCCTGACGATGTTTTTATCACACTCTTTTTCCAGCATACCAGCCAACCTTAAAGGGATTTAAAATTTGTCCGTTTTCAGGCATTTAAACGCTTTTTCAGCCAATCCCTGATATTTCCGTCCACGGCGAAAATCCCCTTGTGCTTACCGGACGATGCCATAAATTCCGATTCCAGTTCAGCAGGAAGCCGGAATGTGGAGAGCTCTTCCGAATCAAACCCGATTCTCCTGATCAGCTTGACCACTGGATATTTCCCCCAGTTGTCGATCACGAAATATACGGTTTCGTTGTTGCTGTCCCTGGAATTGTAGTATGAATCCGAGCGCAGAGGCCCCCATTCGAGATGGAGACTGATCGCCTCTTCCGGGGTCATTTCCCAGTTCACCGAATTGATAATGTCCAGGTGATTTGTAATTTTATCAATACTCAATTTATTCCTCCTTTCGGTCTGTCACCATCCGGGCGATGGAGGTACGCCTGAAATGCCACCCGTTGAATATATCGATCACACCGCGGTCTGACTCCAGAAATTCAAGCGGGATCGACGCCGGGTCCACCCCCATGTTCAAAACCGCCCTTGCCGCAAATCCTCTTTTTACAGCGTCTTCGGATCCAAGATACGGCGTGATAAGCCGCAAAAGGGAATCCGGATCATACGGCACCACTTTTTCCACAAGCGTTCCGATTCCCCACAAAACCCCTCTCTGAAGGGCCTCATGCTCCAGGAAGTTCCTGTCCGGGTCCAGATAAGACACCAGAATCGAACCGAATTCAAGTCCCATGCGTTCACAGTTTGCCATTACTTCCCCCATTGCTTCAGGCGCACCCCATCCTATTCCGCCTGATTCTTCGTTTAAATACCACATCAGTTTTCTCATCAATATTCTGACCCGTTCTGTGGACACCGGTTCGGTACGGCCGGCAACCTTCCCCAGCAAGGCAATGCTCCTGAATTTCACAAGATCAACCGGGTGATAGAACTGAGAAAAAACCGGACCGGTCAGCTGCTCGAGTGAATAACTCTCCGCAAACGCCAGAGCGGTCTTACGGTCCGACGTCGCCAGAATTTCCTGAAGCTTTTTTCTCAATTGCCTCGCCTTTACTTTTGCCATTGTTCTCCCGGGGTTTGCGTTTCCTTTTACAGTACCCTGGAGCTTCCTCTTGTACCGGCCTTTCTTTGCCGGGCTCCGGGCCGCCTCATCCGTCATTGTTTTTCAATTTCATGTTTTGCATAAAACATACCACCGGTCATTGAACCGGCTCCAACGAGAATTGCCGATTCAGTCCTCCACCCTTCACTGTATCAGGACACATGTCAAATGAGACAATTGTGTATTCCGATACAAGTCAATGACCGCCTGCAAGACAGAGAAAACACATGGGGATCGCATGATTTTTTTTCAACCGATCGCCCTCCTTTTTATGGCATATATATTGCTTTTTTCGAAAAAAGAATTTAGCATTCTGTAAACAATCATAAAATGCAAACTCTTTTCGGAGGAGCTTATGGATCCCGTACTTCTATCACGGCTGCAATTCGCTGTTGCCACCATGTTCCACTTCCTGTTCGTGCCTTTGACCCTGGGCCTTTCCATTCTTGTGGCCTGGATGGAAACCAGATATGCCAGAACAGGCGACAGGGTATACCTTCAGATGACCAAATTCTGGGGCAAGCTTTTTCTGATCAATTTCGCCCTCGGGGTGGTCACCGGAATTACCCTGGAATTTCAGTTCGGCACCAACTGGGCCAGATATTCGGAATACGTGGGAGATATTTTCGGCTCCCTTCTGGCCATTGAAGCCACGGCGGCATTTTTCCTGGAATCAACCTTCATCGGCATCTGGATATTCGGCTGGAACAAAATATCGGCCAAGGCCCATGCCGCAGTAATGTGGTTGGTGGCCGGGGCGGGCAGCCTCTCCGCCGTTTGGATCCTCACCGCCAACGGGTTCATGCAGCACCCGGTGGGCTATACCATCCGCAACGGCCGGGCAGAACTGACCGACTTTTTCGCAGTTCTGTTCAACAAGTTCGGGATTCTGGAAATATTCCACGTGATCCCGGCCGCTTTTGTGCTTGCCGCTTTTTTTGTGATGGGCATTTCCGCTTATCATCTGCTCCGCAGACAAAATGCGGATTTTTTCACCCGGTCTTTTAGGATCGCCCTTGTTTTCGGCCTTGTTTTTTCGATCTTCCTTGCAGTGGAAGGAGACCAGCACGCCGTTCATGTCACCGAAGTGCAGCCGGCCAAGCTTGCCGCCATGGAGTCCCACTGGGAGACCACCACACAGGCGCCGATCGTTCTTTTTGCCATTCCCGATCAAGAGGCGGAAAGAAACATTGTCGAAATCGGCAAAATCCCGGGTATCCTCAGTTTCCTAGGGTATCA
>JAIPEK010000163.1 GCA_021737205.1 Desulfarculaceae bacterium | reverse complement strand
GGAGCCGGAGTTTTTGTCAGTGGATGCGACCATGGTATCGGTTTGCGTTTCGCCGGCCCCTTCTCCCCACACATCGATGACGATCCGGAAGGGGTCCTTGAGCGAAAAAATCTTGTAGCTTTCAAAAGATTTGATGTCCACCACCACCCGGACAGAGTCTTGGGTGTGCTGCCCTGCACGGGCCTGTTTTAAAAGATCGTCCTCGATGGGGGTCCGGGACGGAAAGGAATCCGGCAGTTTGGAGTTTTCAATATCCACGTACAGGCGTTTGAAAGGGATGTTAATGGTCGGGTCCCGGTTCAGAAGCCGGTAGTTGAACTGTCTTTCCGCTTCTGCATCAATGACCACGCGGGTGTAGTCCGGATTGGACCAGAACCGGAGGTCTGAAATACTGGCCCTGCCGTTGTTTCCGTCATCCCGGCCAGTGTCGCCGGAGGTAACGGGGTCGGCGGATGATTTTTTTTTACTCCGGGTTGCCCGCTTTTGGGACACCTTGACGGAGTCCGGCTTCGGGTTCTCTCTGTTTTCGATTGTATCACTGTTGACGGCCATTTTCCGTAAAAGCGGCTCGGCCCGCCGGCTGTAGGCCGAATCCGGGTATCGTCTCCTGATCCGTTTCAAAAGATCGGCTGCCTGGCTTTTGTCCCGCCGGGCGTAGGAGTATTCAAAGAGTTTTAGGTAAAGCTGGGCCGAGCGGTACATCCCGGCGGGCGCCCATGAGCTTGACGGGTACTGTTTGAATATCTCCTGGTACTTGTCGATGCATTTGAGCCAGTAGCTCCGGTATTTTTTCCGGGAGGAGGAATTTCTGAGTTCTTTGTAACAGTTGTCCGCGGCAAGGTAGAGCTGTTTGGGAGAGGCGGCGTGCACATGCACGGAAAAAACGGAAACGCACAGGCAGACCAGAGCCATGGAAAAAAGGGTTTGTTTCATTTTTGGTTTCTGAATCATAAAAGTTTAGTTTCGGATTTTATTTTTCATGTCGTTTAATATATTCAGGGCCTCGATGGGCGTGATCGAGGAGATATCCGTCCGGTCAAGCATCTGAACAATTTCATTGTCCCTGTGGTTGAAAAGTTCAAGCTGCTTTGAACCGGAAGCGGTATCCGTTCCCCTCCCGGGTTCCTTGTCGTTGTCAATCCCGTCAAAGTTTCCAGTATAACTGTTATTTTCACTCATTTGTAGGACTTTTTTTGCTCTATTAATGATGGAATCCGGCACGCCTGCAAGCCTGGCTACCTGTATACCGTAACTTTTGTTGGTTCCGCCTTCTGTCAGCTTTCTCAAGAATACGATGTTGTCGTTGAATTCCTTGACCGCAATATTGAAGTTTTTGAGCCTCGGCAACCGGTCGGCAAGCTGAATCAGTTCGTGGTAATGGGTGGCGAAAAGGGTCTTGACCCCTTTGCCGTCGATTTCGTGCAGATGTTCGGCAACGGCCCAGGCAATGCTCATTCCGTCATACGTACTGGTGCCCCGCCCGATTTCGTCAAGGACCACAAGACTGTTTTCGCCTGCGTTGTTGACAATGTTGGCGGTTTCCTCCATTTCCACCATGAACGTGCTCTGACCCTGGGACAGGTTGTCCAGCGCCCCAACCCGGGTGAAGATCCGGTCCGTGATGCATATGGACGCTTCGGCGGCCGGCACGAAGGCCCCCATCTGGGCCATGACCGAAGTCAGGGCCACCTGCCTGAGAACGGTGGATTTACCGGCCATGTTGGGTCCGGTGATCAGCAGCACCTGGTTTTCGGTATTGTCCATTCGGATGCTGTTGGGTACATACCGTTCCCCTTCGATCATTTTTTCCACCACCGGATGCCGCCCGTCTTTGATCCGGACTGTCCCTGTGGTGTTGATTTCGGGCCTTGTGTATCCGTTTTCCCTGGCGGCCCGGGCAAAGGAGATGAGCACGTCCACCCGTGCGATAAACGAGGCCGCCTTCAGAAGGGACCGGGTGCGGGCGCCGATTTTTTCCCGGATGTCGCAGAAGATCTCATACTCAAGTGCGGCACGTTTTTCCTGGGCATTGAGGATTTTCGACTCCACCTCTTTCATCTCTTCGGTGATATACCGCTCCGAGTTGACCAGGGTTTGTTTTTTCAGGTAGTGTTCCGGCACATGCCGGGCCTGGGTTTTTGATACTTCTATGAAATATCCGAATACCTTGTTGTACTTGATTTTAAGGGAACTCAGCCCGGTTTTTTCTTTTTCTTCGGCCTGGGCTCTGGCGATCCACTGTTTGCCGGTGGTGGAAATTTCGATGAGTTCGTCAAGCTCCGGGTCAAATCCCTGTTTTATGATGTCTCCTTCGTTGACCGAATACGGCGCGTCTTCCCGGACGGCCCCGTGGATCAAATCGGCGGTCTGCATAAGTTCGGTACGTATCTCTTGCGCATCCTGTTCATCCATCCGGTTCAGAAGGGGAGAGGAAAACCCGTCCAGAAGCTCAAAGAGTCCCGGCAGTTTGAAAAGGGAATTTTTCAGCGCAGTCAGGTCTCTTGCATTGCACTGTTTCATACAGACTTTGCCGGCAATGCGTTCGATATCGTATACATCCTTGAGCGAATCGGAAATCCGCCCGTTTACAATCGGATTTTCAGCAGCTTCGGACACGGCATCAAGCCTTTGCTCCACATTCTCTTTTTCTACCAGGGGATACCGCAGCCATGTTTTTAAAAGCCGTCCGCCCATGGCGGTGACGGTTTTGTCGATGACATCGAGGAGAGAACCTTTTTTATCAAGGGTCTGGATGTTGCGCAACAGTTCAAGATTTCTGCAGGAGCGGTCATCGATGATCAGGTAGCTGTCGAGCCGGTAGGGAGATATGCCCGGGATGTGGCTGATGTCCTGCATCTGGGTTTCCCGGATATATTGGAGCACGGCGCCTGCCGCACTAAGGCCGGCGGAGAAGCCGTCACACCCGAATCCTTTGAGGCTCCGGGTCCCGAAGGTATCACAGAGCCGCTGTTTTGCTTGACAAAGATTGAAGTAATCGTTGTCCACAAAGTTCAGCTCGCGGCTGGAAAGAAATTTCAAAAGGCCTTTTGCACTTATGTCGCCTTTGAATGAGTCCGGCAGCAGGATTTCGCTGGGGTTGACCCGGAGAACTTCATCCAGTACCGGTGCAGGAATACGGCCGCCCTCAAGGTCCTGTTCCGCCGTGTAAAAAGCGCCCGTGGAAATATCCAGGTATGCGATTCCGGCCCTGCCGCCGGTTTTGTAAAGGGAGAGGAGGAAATTGTTGGATTTTTTGTCCAGCAGCGATTCGTTGACGATCATTCCCGGAGTGACCACGCGGACCACTTCCCGCCGCACAAGTCCCTTTACCCGGCCCGGGTCTTCCACCTGCTCGCAGACCGCCACCTTTTGTCCGTTTTCAATGAGCCTTGCAATGTAGTTGTCCGCCGCTTTTACCGGGACCCCGCACATGGGCACCGGGTTCTCTTCGTTTTTGTTCCTCGAGGTGAGAGCGATTTCAAGGATCAAAGCCGCCGTATTGGCGTCTTCATAAAACATTTCATAAAAATCCCCCATCCTGTAAAACAGAATGGCATCCCGGTACTGCTCTTTGATGGCATGGTACTGTTTCATCATGGGCGTATTGTTATGATCCGTCATCAGGAAAAACCGCCTTGCACTTGTTTTTTATTCGGCCGGGGCCGCCTCTTTCGTCTCCGGAAGAGAGCCGGTCTGTCCCGATTCGGTTTTTTCCTGCTCGCTCTTTTTCAGGTAGGGGTCGCTGGTATACTTTTCAAGCTCTGTTTTCAGGCTGGAAATGGTTCCCAGGTGCGATTCAATATCCGAGTTCAGGCCTTTGATGGTTTTTTTGGATTTCATGCGGATGCTGAGACATTTGACTCCTGTGATCAATAAACCGATTGCCAGACAGATGCCGAAGTAACCGAGGTTCCAGATGCCTGTAAAAGTCCAGTTCCATGATTCGACCCCCAGGCTCAGCGAAAGGGCTTTTTTGGCAAAGAAATAGTCTCTGTTCTGGTATATCAAAAGTCCGACTGCAACAAGAATAAGTAACAATACCACCATTTTGATCTTTTTCATTTCGCCACTCCATTTTTATCATTATCAGTTCTGTCCAACAAAAATCATCATGGATCATAGAGCAATTTCATTTTTTTTTCAATTCTTCTTTTTTTTTCAGTCAATTATCAAACCGCTGTAACGAATACGGCGGAATATCTTTTAAATTCGGAGGCCTTGACTTTTACAAAAGGCCGGACTAAGATAAATCTATCCATTTTTCAATCAAAAGGACACACCGCAGATGCAAACCGAATCTACAACAGTGGAAGTAGACAGGATTGTACGGATTGTTAAATCCCTGCCCGACGAAAAACTCAAGGCGCTTTCGGATATTCTCGACTCCTGGGGGGAGAAGCGGAACCGAAAGCATCCGAGAAAGCAGGTGAACGTGGATGTCGATTTTGTGGTAAGCGAAAGCAGACCCTACAAGCGGACCGCGAGGGATATCAGCGTAGGGGGCATCTTTATCAACTGCACCGGAGACTTTCAGGTGGGGGAAGAAACCCGGTTCGTGTTCGGTCTGCCCGGATTTGAAAAGCCGTTCAAACTGAGCGGCACGATAGTCCGGAAGCAGGAGGACGGGATCGGCATCGAAATTAACAAGCTCAATCCCTATTTCGCCGAAATTATGGAAAAGGCGTTGTCGAGCGTTTAATCCGCCGCCCCTCTGATCATCCCGACCCTGGCGGGACGGTCGTGGTCAAGTTCGATCAGGGCGCCCGAGGATGTAATGATGCTCCCTGAGTGGAATTTTCCCCCGACCTTGTCCCGGATTTCAGGGGCCCAAGGGGAGCGTAACCGGTCCGGCCTCGCCGCTGAAAGAAAGGGTCAGTTTCAGCCAGGCCGTGCTTTGGGCCTCTTCGTCATACCCGGGAAAGAAGATCATGCCGTAGGCGATCTGGCCGGGCATTATTTCCCGGTTTTTCAGGCTCTGGTCCCGCAGCCCCTGTCTGATTTTTTTTCTTGCATCCTGGTACCCTTTGGCCCCGCCGCCGAGGGCTCCGGCAGTGCCGCCGATTACGGCCCCTTTGCCGGCATACTCTCCGATGTTCTCCCCGGTCACGATGCCGACGGCAAGCCCGGCAACGGCCCCGGCCGCGCCCAGCAGCAAGCCGGGTTTTGCCGTGCCGGCCATGGTCTCTCCGATCTCCACATGTTTTTTGACCCGCTCATAGGTCCGCTCACTGGAGATCACCGGCCAGGCCCGGTTTTCGCTGTCGATCAGAAACGTCTGATCCCCGACCAGGTCGATGACATCCTTGCCGTCGTTCCGGAAAACCAGCTGAACCGGAAGGAGTCCGGCTTTCCGGATGTCGAATCCAAAGGCCTTTTTTGCTTTTTCCCGGTCCTCATAGGCGGTGGCGCTGAGTTTCAGCCCGTTGATGTTGACCGAATTCGGGGAGCCGCCCGGCAGGCTCACCGGCTGAACCCGATCCTGATAAGTGCAGGAAACAAAGGCCGGTATCAGGAAAATGCATAAGAATATTGTGATTTTTTGCCATATTGTTCTGTATTTCATAGGGAGTCGTCCAGTTTTTATCATTGAAGGATAATGGTTTTGTTGCAACCTCTTT
>JAIPEK010000162.1 GCA_021737205.1 Desulfarculaceae bacterium | reverse complement strand
GTTTTCTGTGGTCCCGTTTTTTGGCCTCCTCGATAAGGTCCAGGTGTTTTTTCAGCTGTTTTTTGTCAAAGAAAGCGGTCCCGTAGAGCCGCTGGAGCTGGGCACGGTTCTGGTCGGCCCGCCAGTAGGCGCCGGAATTCTTCATGAGCTTGAAGCTTCTGATAAAGCCTGTATGCGGCACATGGGGGCCGCGGCAAAGATCGATGAACGAGCCCTGCTGGTAAAGGGAAATCTCCCGGTCTGCAAGTTCCTCGATCAGCTCGATTTTATAGGGATTGTCTTTGAACAGTTCAAGTGCTTTTTCCTTGGGCACCACCATCCGTTGAAACGGTTTTTTCGCTTTGATGATTTTTTTCATTTCCGCTTCAACGGCGGGAAAGTCATCTTCGGAAACCGGCGGCATGTCGATATCGTAGTAAAATCCGTCCTTTACCACAGGGCCGATGGTGAGAAGGGCGTCTTCATACAGGTTCCGCACCGCTTCGGCCATGACGTGGGCCGAGCTGTGCCGCAGAATTTCAAGGGCTTCTTCATCATTGACCGTAACGAATCTGAGATCCGTATCCGTCTCGATCACCGTATCCATATCAAAAAGGGTACCGTTGAGCTCCATGGCTACACAGTTTCCTGCAAAACCTTCGGATATGCTGCGGGCCACATCCGTTCCCTGGATCTTTTCTTCAAATGACTTTATCGTGTTGTCCGGAAGTGTTATAGTAATCATTTTGGATTTCCCGAAAATAGCGTATTGATAAATAATATTACCCGTTCAGTTGTAAACTGTTTATACTAAGTGATGCCGAAAGAGTGGTCAAGGAAAAAAATGAATGCATATCAAACCGTAAATACGCCGGAACAGCTGGCCCACCTCTGTCGTTCCCTTGAGACGGAACAAAAAATCGCAGTGGATCTCGAGGCCGATTCCATGCACCATTTCACCGAAAAGGTCTGCCTTGTTCAGATCGGCTCCTCCAAAGGGGTTTTCATTATCGATCCGCTGCAGACGGACCGGATGGATCTCCTGGAACCGGTAATGGCGGACCCTTCGGTGGAGAAAGTCATGCACGGGGCCGATTTTGACATCCGGAGTCTGGACCGGGACTTCGGCATCCGGGTTTCGAACCTGTTCGACACCGAGATTGCCTGCAAAATTATCGGTATACGGGAGCGGGGTCTTGCGGCTCTGGCAAAGAAATACTGTAATGCGGATCTTGACAAAAAATTTCAGAAAACCGACTGGACAAGACGGCCGCTTACCGATGACAAGCTTTCCTATTGTGCCGATGATGTGGCGTATCTGTTCCGGATATCCGATATCCTGAAAAAGACTCTTCTGGAAAAGGGGAGACTGGAATGGGTGAAGCAGGAGTGTGAAAACCAGGTCCGGGTACGTTTTGAACCGAACCATGATTCTCCTCTTTTTGTAAAGTTCAAGGGAGCCGGCAAGATGGACAGCCGGACCCTCACGGTCTTGGAGTATCTTCTGCAGATGCGCGTGAAAATCGCGGAAAAAAAGGATCTTCCCCTTTTCAAGGTTATGGGGACGCACAGCCTTTCAACAATGGCCTGGAAAAAGCCGGTGACAAAGGACATGCTCAAAAGATCCGGCGCCCTGAGTGACAAGCAGATGTCCATGTATGCGGATCAGTGTATCCGGGCGGTTCAGGAAGCGCTTGAGCTTCCAGGGGCAAAGCTTTTCACCTACCCGAAAACCAGGGGGACCCGGCTGTCCGATATCGAGCAGAAACGGATCAAGGCGCTGAAAAAGATGAGAACGGAAAAAAGCGCAGCCATGGAAATCGAGGAGGGGTTTTTGCTGAACAATGCCCTGATCGCGGCTTTGGCTAAGGCGAACCCCGCCGTCAGGCAGGATGTGTTCGAAATGGAGAACATCAGCCCGTGGCAGGCCGATCTCCTGGCCGACGATATTCTTCAAGTCCTGCAGGGGCTGCGGTAATGAGTAGGTAGGTTATATGAAAGAACAACATTTTTTACCATGAAGGTCATGAAGAAACTGAAGCAAAATCTTCATGAACTTCATGCTCTTCATGGTGATCTTTCATCATTCGTTGTGTCCGGCAGGGCATGACTGTAAGGAACATAAGGATGGAGGGAGAATGAAAAAGTGGGTTTGCTGGTTTGTGATTGTTTTGACGGCAGTCTTTTCAGGGGCATGCACGGATCAGGAGGAAAACAGGGATACGGCGCAAAAGGAGGGCAAAACGCCTGAAATCCGGGTCATGACCCATGACAGTTTCAGTGTGAGTGGAAAAGTGATCTCAACCTTTGAAAAAGAGCACAATGTGAAAGTGACGTTCCTGAAATCCGGGGATGCGGGAGAGGCCCTGAACAAAGCCATACTTGCAGGGGACAAGCCCCTTGCCGACGTTTTTTACGGGGTGGACAATACGTTTCTGTCAAGGGCCCTGGAGCAGGATATTTTCCGGCCGTACGACTCCCCCCTTCTCTCTTCGGTGGAAGACGACCTCAAGCTGGATTCCTCCAACAGGCTTCTGCCGGTGGATTACGGGGATGTCTGCATCAATTATGACATCAGGTGGTTCAACGAAAAGGGTATCGAACCGCCGGAAAACCTCAAAGAGCTGATACTGCCCCGCTACAAAGGCCTTTTGGCCGTGGAGAACCCGGCCACGTCCTCGCCCGGACTTGCGTTTCTGCTGACCACCGTGGCCCGGTTCGGGGAGCCGGGGTATCTCGATTTCTGGGAGAACCTCGAAAAGAACGGGGTAGTGGTTACAAGCGGGTGGGAGCAGGCATACTGGGGAAAGTTCTCTGCAGCCTCGGAAGGTAATGTTCCCATGGTGGTCAGTTACGCCTCAAGCCCGGCCGCAGAGGTGCATTTCAGTGAAGAAAAGCTCGAACGTGCGCCCACAGGGGTATTGACCGCCGAAGGTTCGGCTTTCCGGCAGGTCGAGTTTGCCGGGATTTTCAAGGGGACTGAGCATCCGAAGCTTGCCGAAAACATGATTGATTTTTTCCTGTCAAAAACCTTCCAGGAGGATATTCCGCTTCAGATGTTCGTGTTTCCCGCCAACCGGGAGGCACAACTGCCCGAGGTTTTTAAAAAGCATGCCGCTTTGAGCCGGGCGCCGGCAGAGCTTTCCTTTGAAAAAATCGCAGAAAACCGGGACAAATGGATAGCGGAATGGACTCAGGCCGTTCTTCACTGACATCCCCGGGGTTTCTCGTTGTAGCCGGACTGGTGCCGCTGGTGTTTCTCGCGGTGTTTTACTTTTATCCCCTGTCCGGGATCTTTGTGAAAAGCTTTTCCCATGACCGGACGTTTCAGCTCGGGTTTATCCCCGAGTTTTTTGCTTCTGCCAGGATTGCCTCCATCATCTGGTTCACCATCTGGCAGGCCGCGCTTTCCACGGTGTTGACCCTTGCTCTCGCCCTGCCGTGCGCTCACGTCATGGCCCGGTATGAATTTTTCGGAAAAAGGCTGTTGATGACAGTTGCCACCATTCCGTTCGTTCTGCCCACGGTGGTGGTGGCTGCCGCATTCCGGGCGGTGGGCGGCGCAAACGGGTTTGTGCCGCTGCCGGTCTTTGAGCATCCCCTTTTCTTGATCCTGCTGGCGCACGTGTTTTACAATTTTTCCGTCGTGCTCAGGATCGTGTCCACCCATTTGAGCTACATCCGGCATGAAATCAGCGAAGCCGCATACATGCTGGGGGCATCCGGCCCCAAAACTTTTTTGAGGGTCACGCTGCCGATGCTCAAACCGTCGATTTTCGCATCCTGCCTTCTGGTTTTTATTTTCTGTTTTTCCAGTTTCGGGGTTATCCTGATACTCGGCGGCCCCAGGTATTCCACCATTGAAGTGGAAATCTTCCGGCAGGCGGTGCATATGTTCAACCTGCCCGCGGCCTCCCTTCTCTCCATTGTCCAGATTCTCCTGACTCTGGCGGTCATGTACGGGTATACGGTGTTTCAGAAAAAGACCATCCGGTATGCGCCCGAATCCGAGTCCTTGTCCTTGAAGCGGCCGCGGACGCCGGGCGAGCGATTGATGACGACGGGGACGGTACTGCTCATTTTCGTACTCTGCTTTCTGCCCCTTGCCGCCCTGGCAGCAAGATCATTTGTCTTTAAAGGAGAGCTTTCCCTTGTTTTTTACCGGGCACTTTTTGAGAATGTTTCCGGATCGCTTTTTTATATTCCGCCGGTGAAGGCCGCACTCAATTCGTTTTTCTTTTCCTTGGCCACGCTTTTTATGGCCGTGCTGGTGGGACTGTGCGCCGCGATCTTCATCAACGGGACAAGGGGGCGAACGGCGGGCCTCATTGACCCGGTCTTTATGCTGCCCCTGTCCACTTCCGCGGCCACACTCGGTTTCGGGATCATTATCACCCTTGACACTCCGCCGCTGGATCTTCGGTCCTCTCCTTTTATCGTGCCGGTGGCCCATACCCTTGTGGCGTTTCCATTCGTGGTGCGGGCCGTTCTTCCGGCGCTGAGGACCATCCCGGAGAACCTCAAGGCCTCCGCCGCCCTGATGGGGGCGTCAGCTTTCAAGGTGTTCCGGTACGTGGAGCTTCCGGTGATCGCAAGAGCCTTGACCGCAGGAGCTCTGTTCGCCTTCTGCATCAGTATCGGGGAATTCGGGGCCACCGTGTTTACGGCGCGGCCCGAGTATGCCACCCTGCCAATGGCCATTTACCGGTTTTTCGGGCAGCCCGGCGCCCTCAACTACGGTCAGGCCATGGCCGTCTCCACCATTCTGATGGCGGTGACCGCGGCGGGGTTCATTATCATAGAGAATGTTCGATCCGTGAGCGGGGAGGGATTCTGATGGAAGAATTCAAGGTGGATGGTATCAGTGCTTCCCTGGACGGCCGGGAGGTTCTCCGGGAGGTTACGTTTTCCATTGAACGGGGAGAATGCTGTTGTCTTCTCGGGCCTTCCGGGTGCGGCAAAACGACCCTTCTGCGGATTGTGGCGGGATTGGAGCGTGCCGATGCCGGGGAAATTTTTTTCAGGGGAAGGCGTATGGGCACCGTTCCTTCGCACAAGCGGAATTTCGGCCTGATGTTCCAGGACTTCGCCCTTTTTCCGCACCGGAACGTGTTTCAGAATGTATCGTTCGGCCTTGAAATGAAAGGAACCGATCGTTCTGAAATGAAACAACGGGTGGAAGCCATGCTGGATCTGGTGGGGCTTTCCGGGTATCAAAACAGGGGGGTGGATGAGCTGTCCGGGGGAGAACGCCAGCGGGTGGCCCTTGCCAGGACCCTGGTGGTAAAACCGGACCTTCTGATGCTGGACGAACCGCTGGCATCGCTTGACAGGCGTCTTCGGGACCGGCTCCTGGAGGATGTCAGGCATATTATTCACAAGGTGGGGGTTACCACCATATTCGTGACCCATGACCAGCACGAGGCGTTCCGGGTGGCGGATACCGTTTGTGTAATGGACTCGGGCATAATCGACCAGAACGGAAAGCCCTCCGTGATTTACAACCGGCCGGCCAACGGGACGGTGGCCGGGTTCCTGGGATTCCGGAACATTCTTCCTGCAACTGTGGGGGCTGACGCAGTGGATACGGATTGCGGAAAGTTTTCGCACGTGCCGAAAAAAAACGGCACCCCCGGTGCGGAAAATCTTTTGATCCTTCCGGATGCGGCCCGTTTGATTTCGAGGGAAACG
>JAIPEK010000161.1 GCA_021737205.1 Desulfarculaceae bacterium | reverse complement strand
ATTCTGGGCGGCGGACATTTTGAAGACGGACAGCTGTTCAACAGACAGATGTCGGACCTGAATATTGACTCCGACGCTCTTTCCCTGATTGCCGCAGCCACACTTCCGGCATTTTATGAAGCATTGGGAAGCAAGGCCGAAGGGGTTATGGGACCTTCCCACTGGGAATACGGCGTGACCTTTTCCGAAAAGGCGGCTGATGCTTCGAAAACCACCTGGATAGGGCCGAGCCAGGATGAGTTTGTACGGCTTTTCAAGAAAGCGGCAGGCTCTGACATGGTGCCGGACTATCACGCAGCTGAAGCCGGTGCCCAGGTGCTTGCCTATGTTCTCGGTGTGGAGAAAGCGAACTCTGTAGATTCGGATAAAGTCAGGAAAGCCCTTGGCGATCTTGAGTTCATGTCGTTTTACGGAAACTGGAATGTGGATGATTCCGGCATGCAGATCGGTCATACCATGGTGAATGTACAGTGGCAGGACGGGAAAAGAGTGATTATCTGGCCCGAGTCCGCACAGACCGGAAAACCCTGCTATCCCATGCCGACTTTCAAAGAAAAAGCAAACGGAAAAAAGGCGCTGCCATAAAAAGGAGTCTGCCAGATGATATTTGAACAGCTCATGGGAAATATTGTGCAAGGCCTGATTCTGGGAGCGGTGTATGGAATGGCCACCATGGGGTTGAGCCTGATATTCGGGGTGTTGAAAGTCGTTAACGTCGGCCATGGCGCATTTATAATGGTCGGCGCATTTATTACCCTCTTTTTTTTCAACACCCTCGGGCTGAATCCTCTGCTTGCCATACCGGTGGCGTTCGCCGTCGGTTTGGCAATCGGTCTTCTTTTCTACCATACGGCGATAAAAAGACTTTTGAACGCTCCCGAACTTGCCACTCTCCTGGCCACTTTTTCCGCAGGCGTACTCCTTGAAGAGAGTATCAAACTGATATTCGGCTCCGAGTTCAGGGGGTACAACTGGGATATAGGAAACATCGATTTAGGTTTTACTGCACTGCCGGTGAGCAAACTCTATGCCTGTTTAGGCAGTGTTCTAATCGCCCTTCTGCTCTATATCTGGTTCAATAGAACCCGCGCCGGAACCGCCATGCGAAGTGTGGTGGAAGATAGTGAAGGGGCGCGTGTCTGCGGTGTGAATGTCCAGGGAGCCTATGCCATGAGCTTTGCCATCGGTATCGGGCTTACCGTTGCCAGCGGGGTGTTGTTGACCATGTTTATCCCCGTGGGGATCAATCCGTATATGGGCGGCGGTTATACCTTGAAAGCATTTGTGATAGCTGTTCTCGGAGGACTTGCCTCTCCATACGGCGCGTTTTTCGGCGGGCTTGTGTTCGGGTTTATCGAAAATACCTCCTATACGCTGTTCGCCCTTTTGCCGGGAGTTGAGCCGTTCGCACTGACAAGGTTCCTCTCTTTCATGATACTGTTGATCATTCTTTTAATCAGACCCACAGGGATAATCAAGGCCAAATGAACTCAAAGCTGAAGAAATACTATCCGTTATTACCGGTATGTGTTGCTTACCTGATTCTATTTCTGGTGGGCAGAAACGTTACAGGGATCTGGCAGCTGGTTTCCACCCTTCTTTTTTACTGTGCGCTCGGCCAGGCCTTCAATATATTTCTCGGCATGACCGGATATGTGGATTTCGGTTATGTGGCGTTCCTCGGGGTCGGTACCTACGGAATGGCCACCGCAGTCACCGGATTGGCCGGTTATGAAGGACTTGGTGTCGGCGTGATCGTCATCGGGTTCGCACTTGCCGTGATCATGGCCACCCTTTTGTCCATGGCGGTGGGGGCGGTTGCATTGAGGCTGCGGGGGGCCTATTTCGCCATCGCCACAATAGGGGTGAACGAGGGCTTCCGGTACCTCATAGAGGGGGCCAACCTCTGGAACGGCTCTTCGGGAATGATATTCACGGCTGAGCTTAACCAAATCCTGGGCCGGGATCTGGCGGGCCGGGTGATGACCTTCTGGGCGGATATTCTGGTGCTAATCATCGGAGTCGCCGCAGCCGTGGTGACGCTTTTGTATATGAACAGCAAAATCGGGTATGCACTGACGGCTCTCCGGGAAGACGAGGACGCCGCCAAGGTGATGGGAATCCATGTGACAAAATTTAAAATCATCGCCTTTATCACCAGTGCTTCTTTTGCTGGAATGGTGGGGGCAGCCTCATGGGCTTTGAAAACACCGTATGTGTTTCCCCCTGAAGTTTTTGAAATTCATTATACCATAGAGGCGATTATCATCGTGATGCTCGGCGGAGCGGGAACCCTTATGGGTCCCCTTGTGGGAGCGTTGATCTACGGGGTGTCCAAATACTATCTGTCCATCTTTCTTCCCGGATTCCAGCTGTTTATTTTTGCACTGGTGATCATCGTCATTATCGTTCTGTTTCCCGAAGGAGTTGTAGGCGTTCTCAAAGGGAAAACCCGAAACAACCGGTTGAAACAACTCATTTTATAGGCAGGGCAATGTCTCTATTACGGCTTGAAAATGTAACCAAACAGTTCGGCGGGCTTGTTGCAGTTAACAACGTCAGTTTTGAAATCAAAGAGGGGGAATTTCTCGGCATTGTCGGAACGAACGGAAGCGGGAAAACCACGTTGTTCAATGTGATCAACGGCGTCTTTTTTCCTGAACAAGGACGGGTGTTTTTCAATGATATGGATATTACCCGGACTCCTTCCTATAAGAGAGCTCCCCTGGGAATCGGCCGGACATTTCAGATCCCCAGGCCGTTCGCCTCTGCAACAGTACGGGAAAACATTGCAGTGGGGGCCATGTTCGGCACCATGGGCAAACAGCTCAACGTGGACCAATCCCTTGAAGTCGCGGATCATGTGATAGAGCGGATGGGGCTTGGAAAACACAGGCTGAAAAGTGCGGGCCTGTTGACTCCTGTGGAAAAAAAACTGATGGAGATCGGAAGGGCCCTTGCCATGAGACCCAGGCTTCTGCTGATGGACGAGGCAATGGCCGGTATGCACCCCAATGACATCGATGATATGGTGGAGATGATCATCAGTATCGGAAAGGAAGAAAATATAGCGATCGTGGCGATGGTGGAGCATATTATGAGAGCTGTGGTGGGCATGGCGGAAAAACTGATTGTGCTGGATCAGGGCGAGAAAATTGTTGATGCGCCCACGGATGAAGCATTGGCGGATTCCAGGGTCGTGGATGCCTATCTGGGAAAGAGCGGGGAGACAAAAGATGCTTAAAATTGAGAAGCTTGAATCCGGTTACGGGGCCATGCAGGTCCTCTGGCAGCCGAGCCTCGAGGTGAGCAGAGGAAGTATCACCGCCTTGCTTGGACCGAACGGGGCCGGAAAGAGTACGCTCCTTTCCACTGTGTTGAACAGTGTCAAACCCTGGGGCGGGAAGGTGTATTACAAGGGAGAGGATGTCACGTATACCCCGAGCCATAAAAAGGTCCACAAGGGAATGGCGCTTGTCCCTGAAGGAAAGCACTTGTTCCCGAATATGACGGTGTACGAAAACCTGGCCATGGGGGCGTACCTTGACAAAGCACTCGCCCATAAGTCCGAATCCCTTGATCTTGTATATACGCTGTTTCCCAGGCTTAAAGAGCGGCACAGCCAGATGGCCGGCCTTCTCAGCGGCGGTGAGCAGCAGATGGTTACCATCAGCCGGTCTCTTATGACAAAACCGGAGCTGATTATGCTCGACGAACCCAGCCAGGGGCTTGCCCCGAAACTGGTATCCGAAGTTTTCGAAACCATCCGGAAAATGAAATATGATATCGGGTTGACGATCCTTTTGGTTGAACAGAATGTGGATGCAAGCCTTGATTCGGCGGATTATGTGTATATCATGCACGAAGGAAGCATAAAAGCCGAGGGCGTCACCGAAAAAATCAAAGAATCCAAGGATATCACTTCAACGTATCTGGGGGTGTAGTAGTCCGGTAAAGGGGTCTTTTCCGTCTTTTTTCAGGATTCGATGAGCCGGTTGCGGATGGCAAAGCGGGACAATTCAGCGTTGTTTCTCAGGTTCAGTTTTTTTAAAATCCGGTGCCGGTAAGTGTCCACCGTTTTGACACTGATATTATAGGCTTTGGCGATTTCTTTGTTGGTATACCCCATGGCCAGTCTTCGCAGCACCTGCAGCTCTCTTGTGGAAAGCTGGTCGATTCCTTCTTTGTGAACGGGGCCTTTGGCGAATTTCAGGGCCATGGCTTCTGCACCCTCTTCGGTTAAAAACCGTTTGCCTGAGACCACTCTTTTGATGGAGCTGACCAGCTGTTCCGGTGCGCTGCTTTTGGTTAGATACCCCATGGCCCCGGCTTCGAGTGCACGAAAGAGGTACTGCTGTTCATCGTGCATGGTGAGAATGATCACCGGCAGGTCCGGATAAAGATCGGTCAGCCGTTTGGTCACCTCCAGGCCGTCGTATCCCGGCATGGAAATGTCGATGACCGCCACATCCGGCCGGTTTTCAGAGGCCCTCTGTACAGCCGTTTTCCCATCAGCCACTTCATCCCGGACAGCCATCTCTCCGCTTTCTTCAATGATTTTGCGCAGTCCGGCCCGGACAATGCCGTGGTCATCCGCAAGCAGAATCCGGATCATACGTTTTCCTTTTCCTGCCGTACTTCGTTTGGCGGGATATGCGATTGGTTCAGATGGGCCACGGTCAAGGTAATCCGGGTGCCGGCCCCCTCTTTTGATTGAATCAAAATTTCCCCACCGGCAAGGGCGGCCCTCTCTTTCATACCGATAATACCGAGGGATCGGCCGTTATCCCTATTGTCCGCGTCAAATCCTCTGCCGTCGTCACGGATGGTCACCGACAATATGGAACTGTGGAATGAAAGCATGATTTCGCATTGCTGAGCTTGGGAGTGTTTGGCGCAATTGGTGAGCGCTTCCTGGATGATTCTGTATATGGCGGTTTTTACCGTGTAACCGAGGGGCGGGATATCGCAGTGCGTAAAACGTACCCGGATATCGGTCCTTTTTTCAAAGTCTCCGGCAAGGGATTCGATACTGTCCACAAGCCCCAGATCGTCGAGTGATCCCGGGCGAAGCCGGAAGGCAAGGGATTTGACATCGTGAATGATCTGTTCAATAAGAGAGGACATGGTGCGGATGTGTTCATGAACCAGGCGGTTTTCCTCCGGGATCTGCCCGGTGATGGAAACGGCGTCCATTTTCAAAGCGGTCAGGGTCTGGCCGAGTTCATCATGGAGCTCCCTGGCAATGATGCCCCTTTCCAGTTCCTGCTTTTCCATTATGGTGGCTGAAACCTTTTCTTTTTTGACCCGGTCGAGCTCCTTTTGCTGTTTGACCCTGTCGGTTATATCAACGGATACGGCAAGTGTGCGGCTGATGGTGCCGTTTTCGTCCCGTATTCCGTAACAAGACAGCAGAATCTCCATGATTCCGCCGTCTTTTTTAACAAGTTGGTACGGTATGTCCCTGTTGATGCCGGGGCCTCGGAAAAACTCTGGGAGAATTTTCGTCTCCGCCCTGTGTCCGGACTCAAAGGTAAAGAAGTCCGTGAGTTTTCGACCCAATACTTCGTCCCTTGTGTAGCCCGTCATCTCCAGCCAGTAGTCGCTCACATTTATAAGGCAAAAATCCTGGTTTATGGAATGGAGCATTGCCGGCGTGTTGTGATAAAT
>JAIPEK010000160.1 GCA_021737205.1 Desulfarculaceae bacterium | reverse complement strand
CTTCTTCTTTCCGTAGAGTTCTTCGACGCCGACTGCGGCATAACGGGTGCGGTAGCGGTCTTCCACCCAGCATTTGAATGCCCCGGTAAAAATGGTGATATCCCCTTCCCTTTTGACGTCAAAAAGATTAATCATGTTGATCTCAAACGGTTTGCCGCCGAAATAGTCTTCCGCACCGGTGCGGGTCAGCTCGCAGCGGATAAAATTTTCAAAACGGAGCGTTGCCCCCCTGTATTCCTGTTCACCCGCCGACCCTGCCGACACCGCTCCCAGGAAAAACAGTAAAAAAAACACCCCCAAAAGGAAAAACGGTCTCTCTTTTCTCATATCACGCTTTCTTTTTCCGCAAGATCCGCACGATGGATTTTGTCAAATTGTCCAATATTACCGGCTTTACATACACGTTTTCCATTCCGGAAAAATGCTCTAAAAGGCGCTGCCTTGTGTCTCTTTGATTGTATCCGGCCCCCACCATCACCGGGAGACCGGGGGAAAGCCTGATACATTTTTCCACCAGTTGATCCACTTTCAGTCCTTCGATTTTGTTCGAGGTGATAATCATATGAAATTGTTCCGGCTGAAGACGGAAAAAATCATACGCCTCTTTTCCGCTGGAAAACACCCGGGGCGCGTACCCGAGCTGTTCCACCACCTGCCGGACCAGGCGCCTTCTTTCCATGTTTCCGTCCACCACCAGGATCTGATTTTCATCCATGCCCGCGTTCGTGGCGCCGCCGGGTGTGAATTTTTCCCATTGGTCCTTTTTAAGCGGATGCACGGAATCGATATCGATGTTGTACACTTTCGAAGATATGAATTTGAAACTGTCTTCATCCGGCACCACAGCAACGAACGTATTGTTGGATGCCATGTATTCCCGGAACCAATTCCTGTATTGATCGTTGTTCCCCTTGAGCACCAGGATTTTGTTGCCTGCGATCGAATCCACCTGCACCGAATGGTAGATCTGTTCCCCTTCCTCTCTGTAGTTTTCATGAACCACCCGGACCGTGAAGTCCCTGGCAATTGAAACAGCGGGAATCAGGCATGCGGTCAGTACAATAATTGCCTTTTTTTTCATGAGATACAGTCCATCCGTAAAATTGTTCATCCAGTTCTGGTATCGACGGTTTTTCCCTAATACTTGAAAAACGGTGTAAAGAAATGCAGCGTCAGCATCGGCCCGACATGAACCCAGGCAGGTCAACGCCTTTTGCCTTTTTAACATCAACAGCGCCGGTTCAGGTTTTATGGGCGTCCTGCTTGAACCTTCTCGTGATCATTTCAATGATCTCTTCAGCACTTGATTCAATGGGCTTGTTGCTTACATCGATCATGGAAAAGCCGTTGGTAACGAAATACCGCCTGACTTCGGCAATTTCGTTTTTTATGCCTTCTTTTGAACTGTACGAATAAAAATCCGAAGTCCCCAGATCCTGCTGCCGCATTTTTCTGTGGGCCATCAGCTGGTCCGCATTGATATCAAGCCCGATAATACGCCTCTTGTCAATCCCGGAAAGCGTATCCGGCATGGGAATTGACGGCACGTAGGGCACATTGGCCACTTTCCATCCGAGAACCGCCATGTACATGGAAAGCGGAGTTTTTCCGGCCCTGGAAAGACCGACAAGAATCATTTCGGCATGGGGCAGATCTTCCGGATGGAGCCCGTCATCATGGGACAGGGCGAAATCGATTGCCGAAACCTGCTTGAGATCCACCTGGTGAATTTTTCTGTACAGCCCGGGCTGCTCTATGGGATCTTCGTTCAAAAAGGTCTGGATTTTCGATATGACAGGTCCCATAAGGTCGATGGTGACGATTCCCTGGTCCATTCCCCGCCGGGTGACGTACCTTCGAAGGTCGGAATTGACAATGGTATGAACCACAAGGCTTTCCGTATCCCGGACCCGCTCCATCAATTCGTCCACCTGGCTCTCTGTCCGGATATGGGGCATTTTAACCACCGTGATCTGATTGCCGGGAAACTGTACAAGCGTACTCTGGACCAGATTGTACGCATTGATCCCTTCCCCGCACGAGGCAATATAAATCATATTGAAATCCCGGCTAAAAACCTCTTTTATCATAAACAAAAATCCTTTATCATAGCGTTGGATGAAATTTGATCACAACAATCATAGCCCAACCGCAAACAGGAGTCAATTAAAGGAAACCGCATCATGACACATGAAGACAAAGGCCATTATGCAAAAAAACACCCGAATGAGTCCATTGACCCGAACGTAAAAACACTTCTTGAACAAAAAGCGGAAAACGGTACCATCAGCTGCGTCAATGCACACAGCGTGGCGGACAAAGCCGGCATTACCCCGGAACAGGTCGGGATACAGGCGGATTTGCTTGAACTCAGGGTGGTCAAATGCCGGCTCGGACTCTTCGGCCACTCCCCGGAAGGCAAACACCTAGACCCGGATGTGGAATTATCCCCTGAACTGGAGCAGAAGCTTGAAAACAGTTCGAAAAACGGACGGATCACCTGCCGGGACTGCTGGAAAATTGCAGACGGAATGAAAATCAAAAGAAACCGGGTCGGGTCGGCCTGCGATAAAAAAAATATAAAGATCAAACAATGCCAGCTCGGGGCGTTTTAGCAGTTCAAGGAGACGTCGGAAATGGTGGTGGGAACCGGAAAAATCACATTCAGGCTTTATGACATCCACTCGTTGAAAGAAAAGCGGAAAATCGTCAGATCCCAGACGGATAGAGTGAAAAACAAATTCAACATCTCCATTGCGGAGACCGGATTGAATGACAATTTCACATGGTCGGAGATCGGGTTTTCCATAACCGGTAATGACCGGCGGACAGTCAATTCCACACTGGACAGGATCATTGAGATGATGGACGGTATGGGGCTTGCCCAGATCGTGGATACAAAAATCGAAATCATCAATTACTGATGTTTGTGTTTCGATCGTTTTTTGCGTTTCATTTTCTGTTTTTTTATTTTTTCCCGGCGGGCCTCTTTTTCCGTCTTTTCCCCGGTTATGCGGGCCTCAAGCCTTTCCACCAGAAGCCGCTTCGCCATAAACCGGTTCAAATGCCGGGACCTGTCCTTTCCGTACTTCACTGAAATGCCGGTGGGCAGATGCTTTATAAACACGGCGCTCGAGGACTTGTTCACCTTCTGCCCTCCCCTGCCGGACGACTTGATGAATTTTTCCTGAATATCCTCTTTGCGGATATTCAGCTTTTCCATCCTGCGGTTCAAGGCATCGATTTTTTCCTGTCCGGGACCCATGATTCATCTCTTTACAAACCGGTCAAATTTATTTACCCATTAGGTGAACAATATAAAGAAATCCGCCGGATTTGAAAACCTCAAATTCCGGCGAAACAGAGAAAGAAGGGAGCGGACTTGACCGATACGATTCAGACACTTGAAATGCAGGTTCACCGGCTGAAAGAGGAAAACCGGCGCATAAAGCGGAAGAATGACTTGTCCCGCGCTTTGATCAATGCCATGGATTTTCCCGTTGTCATGATCGACGGTACGGGCACGGTACTGAATTTCAACCGCAGGGCGGCGGACCGTTTCAATCTCAGGGAGGAGCAGGGAGAAACCGTGCGGATATGGGAGAAACTCACCGCCTCCGCCTGCAGCCAGTGGGAAAAGGAAATCGTAAAATCCATTAAAGAAAACGACAGTGTCAAGTTCCAGTATGATGAAGGCCAAAGGCTGATTGAAGTGATCATATGCCCTTATTTTGACCGGGAGGGCCGGATCCGGTATTTTACCGTGCTGGAAAAAGACATCACCGAAAACGCCACCGCCCTTGAAAATATCAACATTTTCAACGAGCAGCATCACCTGACCAAAGAGCAGATGGTGGAAGCATCCAAGCTGATCAACCTGGGCACGCTGGTATCCGGCATCAGCCATGAAATCAGCAACCCGAATTCGTTCATACTCACCAATGCTCCTCTTCTGGCAAAGATATGGTCTGAACTTGAAGCCCCCCTCACGGAACATCTGTATGCAAACGATATCCATTCAAAGGGATTCGGTCCCTCGGAAATCAAAACCATGGTGCCTTCCCTGCTCCACGGGATAGAGGAAGGGGCCCGGCGGATCGACAGGATCGTGAAAAGCCTGAAAACGTTTTCAAGGCCCGAAAAGGCGGATGGATTCGAATCCGTCTGCCTGAACAGGATTTTGAAGACCAGTCTCGTGTACCTGAACAAAGAGATTTCCAGATCCACCCGCCATTTTTCCACCCGGCTCGAAGACAGCCTTCCAAAGATCGCCGGGGTCCCGCAGCGGATTGAACAGGTTCTTGTCAACCTCATTCTCAATTCCTGCCAGGCTTTGACCTCTTTTGATCAGGAAATTGATATTTCGACCCGGTCGGATGAGGACCTGGTGTGTTTTCACATTCAAGACAAAGGATGCGGTATTGAATCCGGCCACCTGGCCCATATCTATGAACCGTTCTTTTCCACAAAAGCCGGGGACAAAGGAACCGGCCTGGGACTTTCCATTACCTCCAAGATTGTGAAAGAGCACAACGGAACCATCGATATTCAATCCACGCCTGGCGAAGGCACAAGTGTAACAGTGAAATTTCCACAGATGAAAGGAGAAGTTATTGACTGAGTTTCCCCAGACCCCGATCCTGCTTGTGGACGATGAGGAGCATATTCTGACCGGTTTTACGGCTGAGTTGAAATACAACGGCATCGACAACATCATGGCGGTGAAAAATCCGGAAAAAGTGATGGAAATTCTTACCGCCCGACAGATCAGTCTTGTGGTGCTGGATCTTGTCATGCCCGGCATGGACGGAGAAGCATTGCTCGAAAACATCCGGCAGGCCCGGCCGGAAATACCGGTGATCGTGGTTACGGCCCTGGATGAAGCGGAGCGCGCCGTTTCCTGTGTAAAAAAAGGGGCTCACGATTACCTGGCAAAACCCCTGGAGCACGGCCGGCTGGCAGCCGTATGCAGGAACGCCCTCAAATACGGGGAGATGCAGCACGAAATCCGGGAGCTGTCCAGCAGGCTTCTGGACCGGGAAGATTTCTCTCCGGAGGCATTCAGCGGCATTATCACCCGGGATTCTTCAATGGAGGCGGTATTCAAATACATCCCCTGTATCTGCAGAACGTCCCAGCCGGTATTTATCACCGGAGAAACCGGAACCGGAAAAGATCTTGTGGCCCGGGCAATTCACGATATGAGCCGGCGAAACGGCAAATACGTAAAAGTGAATATTGCAGGGCTCGATGATACCATGTTCACCGATACCCTGTTCGGCCATTTAAAAGGTTCTTACACCAGTGCCGAACAGGCGCGGTCCGGCCTTGTGGAAAAAGCAAAAGGCGGGACCCTTTTCCTGGACGAGATCGGAGAGCTGCCCTTCCCCTCCCAGGTAAAACTGCTGAACCTGATCCAGGACCGGGAGTATTACAAAATCGGGGATGACACGGCAAAGTTCTCCAGCGCCCGCATCATCGCCGCCACCAACCTGCCGGCGGAGAAGCTGAAAAATCCGGATGTGTTCAGAAGGGATCTCTATTTCCGGCTGATGACCCACCATATCCACCTGCCCCCGCTGCGCAAGCGCAAACAGGACATCGCCCTTCTTTTCGAACATTTTCTTGAAAAAGCCTCAAAAGAGCTGGACACCCCTGTGCCGGCATATGAGGAGGATATTATCAGGCGCCTTGAACAGCACAGGTTTCCGGGC
>JAIPEK010000159.1 GCA_021737205.1 Desulfarculaceae bacterium | reverse complement strand
TACATACCACTCTCATTACTCAAGTTCCCGGGGAACATCGTCCTCGCTATATGACAACCAGTCAACGTTATACCTGTAGGCATTGTAAAGAAAGGCGATCCGACTTACACCGGCCAGCCTGGCTGCTTTACCGCTTGACAGCCTGCCTTTTTCAAAGTATTTATAGGCCAGCGTTTCCCGCATCTCCTGAACCATATCTTCCTGATTAATATTTGCAGAAAGTAAAATATCGACGGGCATCGAGATTTTTATTTCTTTTAGCAATTCTGCCATGTTACACCTCATATTTGGAAATCATGGGATCCCTAAGTCTAATTCTTAATATATAATAACCCTTATAAACCGTAAAATCAATGAATGGTCAATTCCGCAAAAGGATAGCTGTTTACGTACCTGCGCTCTGGAGCATCTCTTCTGCATGCTCCCGGGTGGCCCTGGTGATTTGACTGCCGCCGATCATCCGGGCAAGCTCCTCCACGCGCTCCTCTTGGGTTTCAAGGCGGGTGATGGCCGTGGAGGTTCTTTGGCCGGATACGCGCTTTTCGATCTTAAAGTGGTTATCGCCGTATTTGGCAATCTGGGCGAGATGGGTGATGCAGATCACCTGGTTGTCGGTTGCCAGTGTTTTGAGTTTGGCCCCGACTTTTTCGGATGTGGCGCCTCCTATACCGGCGTCGACTTCGTCGAAAATCAGGGTCTCAAGGGCCTGGGACCGGGACAGGATCACCTTGAGGGCGAGAACTATCCGGGAGAGCTCTCCGCCGGAAGCGATTTTTTTCAAGGCTTTTGCCGGCTCTCCCGGGTTGGGGCTGATCAGGAAGGCGGCCCTGTCGATGCCGGACGGTCCGGCCTTCAGACCATCCACGGAAAAAGGCTCTTTTCCGGTGTCTGCCATGCTCTGCTTGACCTTTACGGTGAAATCGGCCTGTTCCATTTCCAGGGAATGAAGCTCTGTCCTGACAAGGCCGGATAGTTCTTTCGCCCCTTTTTTCCGTTTTTCCGACATGGCCAGTGCATGTTTCGTATACGCCTGTTTCAGATCCTCTATTTTACGGTCCAGCTCCCCGATCCTCTCGTCAAGACCGGATGCAGCCTCATACTGCTGTTTCATATTCTCATACTCGGCAAACAGGCTGTCGAGGCTGCCCCCGTATTTCCGCTTGAGTCTCTGGATCAGATCGAGCCGGGCTTCGGTTTCTTCGAGCGCTGCCGGATCAAGGGTCAAACCGCCCAGATAGGAACGCAGATCTTCCACAAGGTCTTCGATTTCATACATGACACCGGCCAGTTTCTCCGACTTCCCTGAAAGCGCCGGGTCGAATTCGCCGTACCGCTCCAGACTCCTGTTGAAGGTATCCAGCTGTTCGACCACGGACCCGTCTTGTGAGTAGAGATCGCCGATTCCCTGTTGAACTGTCTCAAAGATACCTGCTGCATTTTTGAGCCGGTCTCTCTCCTGCTCGAGTATCGTATCCTCTTCTTTCTTGATGTCAGCGGCCCGGATCTCGTCGATCTGGAACCGTAAAAGTTCGGCCTCCTCTTTTGCGTTGTCGCGGTCTTCCAGAAGCTTTCTTCGTTCTTTGACAAGGGGGACAAGTTCATTGTAAATGCGCCCGACCTCTTTTTTTTCGTCCAGAATGCCGCAGAACCGGTCCAGGATATCCAGATGGTTTTCTTCCTGAAGCAGCCCCTGATGGGCGTGCTGGCTGGAAATACCTGCAAGGCCGTTGGTAATCCTTTTAAGAAGCTGGATCGATGACTGTCTGCTGTTGATGAAGATCTTGTGCTTGCCTTTCGTGGAGATGACCCGCCGGATCATAAGCCCTTCGGACGGATCGAGATCCTGTTCGGCCATAATTGCAGCCTGGGCGGTTTCCGGGTTGATCTCGAAACAGGCTTCAAGCTCGGCGGTTTCACTCCCGGCCCGGATCAGGTCGGCGGATGCCCTGGACCCCAGAAGCAGGTTCACCGCTTCGATGATGATGGACTTGCCCGCTCCGGTTTCCCCGGTCAGAACGGCAAGGCCGTCATCAAAAGAAATCCTGAGGTCATCAATTATTGCAAAGTTTTTTATGACAAGTTCGCTTAACATGAAGCCTCCTGAGCATGCTGAGAGCATTGAAGGTATGTGCGATACAGATGACGGCCGCAAGTCTTGGAATCCATAGCCACAATACCGGTATTCCCAGCGGGAGAAAAAGGGCCGGATCTTCTATCATCGAGTGGTTCGGCCCGATGGAGAGATGAAGCTTTGTCAGTTCTTCTTTTGTAAAATGGTTGGTTTTGGTCTCTTCCACGATCACGGCGGCGCCGTAAGAGAGCCCGAATATGCAGGCGGTGAGCCAGAGCATTCCGGTATTGCGGGAAAGGCCCATCACCGATAGAATCGGAGAGGCAAGCTTGGTGATGTACTGGATCAAGTTGAACTCCTTTGCCGTCTCCAGAACAATCATCAGCGGCATGATGATACAGAAAATCTGGACGGCAAGCTTGGTGATGTCCACTCCCCACTCCAGGAGCATAGCGGAAAAAGGCTGCTGTGTATGCGCAAGCGCAGCCGAGGCCGTCCCTGTCATCTCAGGGACCGTGGCCCCCATGATTTTGCCGCACACATACGTGGTAACGATGGAGACGAAGATGCGGAAAAAGGCGGCGGCAAATACGTTCAGCCCTGATTTTCCCTGGACGATGCTTTCCTGGATGATGTTGTGACTGCTCAGAAGAAAGACGGCGATGAGAGTCATCTGTTCCACAGGCAGCGGAAGTACGGCCAGAGAAGCCACCGCTCCGTAAATCCCGGTAAAAAATCCGATGATAATGGGAAGAGCGGCTTCCGACGGGAGCATTAAAAAATTCATCACCGGGGCCAGGATAAAGTCGAGCCGGTATATAATCCCGAAATGGACAAGCAGCGCCGTTGCAAAGGAAATCGGAACAAGGATTTTCAAAAGCCACAAAAGCCCGCTCCATCCTTTTCGAACGCCGCTTTGGAATCCGCTTTTGATCCCTGACAAAACCTTGTTATTTTTTGTCGTCATCTGAAGGAACGGTCTCTGATCGGTTCTGTTTCACGCTTTCCTGAACAGTTGCGTAAATATCCCTGAAAGATTCGTGGATGTTGGAAGGGGAAAGGCGGCCCATTTCAATGAATTTGACCACGATCTCCTTTGTTGTTCTCAGTATTTGTTCATCAGCGGATTTCATAACAGTCTTTGTTACCAGAGAAAAAAGAGAAGGTCAACAATTTGAATTATTTTATGTTCCCTTCCGGCAAAAAATGGTATACTCGTTTTTTTTATTTTGAACTGAAAACGGTAAGGCGACACTATCAATGGACAGCACCGAAGATCAGAATATGGACAATGTGAACCGGCTCAGTGTAGACGGAAAAGAGATACTTCTTGTGGGCACGGCCCATGTGTCAAGGGAGAGCGCCGAGTTCGTCAAGACATTTATTGAAAAAGAAGCTCCCGACACCGTGTGTGTGGAACTTTGCCCCACAAGGCTCCACTCGCTCAGGGATAATGACAGGTGGCGGAACATGGACATCGTACGGGTCATCAAGGAGAAAAAGTCCCTGCTCCTTCTGATGAACCTGATCCTGGCCTCTTTCCAGAAAAAGATGGCGGAAAAGTTCAAAATCCAGCCGGGCCAGGAAATGCTCAACGCGGTGGAGGCGGCGGAAAAGATCGAAGCTGTCGTAGTGCCTGCGGACCGGGACATACAGACCACACTGGCCCGTGTCTGGCGGAGCATGGGTTTTTTTGAAAAAGTCAAATTCATCTTCCAGCTGCTCTTTTCCCTGGGCGGGTCTGACGATATCACGGAAGAGGATATCGAAAAGATGAAGCAGGAGGATATTTTAAAAACCCTGCTGTCGGACGTGAAAAAATCCCACCCTGTCATGGAGCGGGTGCTCATCGACGAGCGGGACATGTACCTTGCCGGCGAGATTGCAAACGCCCCCGGAAACAAGATCGTCGCCGTGGTGGGTGCCGGCCATGTACCCGGCATCAAACGCTATATCAACAGCGGCAGCCGCACGGGCAAAGGAGAACTGAACCGGATCCCGCCCGGGGGAAACCTTATGAAGAGCCTCAAGTGGATCATTCCGGCGGCCATTGTGGTGATCATTGCCGCAGGGTTCCTGCTGGAAGGAAAAGGGGGCGGCACCGACATGATCTGGGCCTGGGTTCTTGCAAATGCGGTCTTTGGCGGGCTCGGCGCCATAGCGGCCCTGGCCCACCCCCTGACCATTCTTGCCTCCATTGCCGCGGCCCCGCTTACGTCGCTCAATCCCGTGATCGCCGCCGGGTGGGTGTCGGGACTTGTGGAAGCATTTTCCAGGAAACCCAAGGTAAAGGATCTCGAATCCATCCCCACGGATATCATGACCATTAAAGGATTCTGGAAAAACAACGTGATCCGGATCCTTCTGGTGGTGATTTTCACCAATCTCGGCAGCACCGTGGGAACCATGACCGCGGTCCCCCTGATGCTGCGGGTGATCAACTGATTTTGCGCTTTCCCACGGTTTCGGCGAACTTCCGGATGCACTCCGGATAGAGCTGCCACTCCAGCTCAAGCCCCCTTTTCTTCACATCCTCGAGGGTGTCGCCATCCTTTATTTCAAAAGCTTTCTGGCCGATGATCGGGCCGGTATCCTCTCCGTAATCGATGTAATGAACAGTACAGCCGCCCACTTTGCACCCGTACCGGTACGTGTCTCCATACCCGTCGGTACCGGGAAACGACGGAAGAAGCGCCGGGTGAATATTCATGATGCGATGCGTATTCTCCCCTTCATGGAAACGGTCGATAAAATAAGGGGTAAGGGTCCGCATGAATCCCGCCAGAACCAGAAGGTCGATCTGATACGGCCGGATTGCATCCAGAAGCCGGCTTTCCGCAACCGCCCGGGAGACAAGGAAGGTTCTCACCCGGTCCGCAGGGGTATCAGGGCCCAGCAGCTTCTGTTTCTGCCGGATCTCTTCGAAATTGAAATCACCGGGAATATCGAGCCGGTCCAATGATTCTTTCGCCTGTTTTATGACCGGCCGGTAATCCACGAAGAACGTGTCGATCCCCGCTTTTTGCGCCCTTTCAAGTCCGCCTGCTTCCGGTTTGTCCGATCCGGTGAATACAAGATCGGCATCAATGGTGCGATTGGTGCACGCATCTATGATCGCCTGGAGATTGGTTCCGCCGCCGGAGATCAGGGCCCCCACCCTGATTTTATCCGCCATGGGATCCCTCCGTGACTTCGGCGATCCATCCGAGGTATTCGTCAAGACCGGACCGGATGGGTACTTCTATGATCTCGGGCACTTCGTAGGAATGATTCTCACGGATAAAAGATTCCGCTTTCCGGTACAGGTCTTTTCTTGTCTTGATCAAAAGCTTGTACTCCGGGTCCTTATGCACTTCCCCTTTCCAGGTGTAAAAGCTTGTGATCGAAGAAACCTGGACACATGCGGCAAGTTTGCTCTCCACAAGTTTTGCGGACAGCGACCGGGCTTCTTCTTCACTGTCCGTGGTCGTAATGATGATGCTGTATTCCATTTGAAATTTCCCCCTGAGTGGTTAAGTTATTAAGATAATATGAGAAGGCTGATCCCTCCGACGAGCTGTGATATAATCACGCTCAATTATTAACGCAGTCACCCAAAGGGCTGCAAAGATTAAGGAGGGAACAGCCATGGAAAACAATATCACAATTGGAATCGATTTG
>JAIPEK010000158.1 GCA_021737205.1 Desulfarculaceae bacterium | reverse complement strand
AAGGTGAGCTACCTCAACTTTGCCCATGACGTATCCACGGTCTGTGACTGCGCACCGATTCCCGGGGAGAAATTCTCAAAAGACGTGGGGGTATTCGCCTCCCATTCCGCTTTGTCCATTGATGCGGCCGGTACCGATCTGATCGGCGTGGCCCATCTCAATGACATCCACGGGGTGGACAGCCTCCAGCAGCTCCATAAGTTGGAAGCACTGGGGCATGACGGATCCCTGACTCCTGAACGAATTACGGTATAATCCGCGCAACCGGTCCCCGGCAGGCGGCAGATCAATATTCGAACCGCTGCCTGGATCCCGGAACCGTTGATGGACTGAATTGTTAAAAAAGAAGAAAGGCCCGGCCCGTGGACCGGTTAAAGGATACAATCGTTTCAAAAGGAAAAGTGGTCTCCGAATCCGTACTGAAAGTGGATTCCTTTTTGAATCACCAGATCGACTGCGATCTGGTGGACGAGGCCGGAGAACACTTTTTCAGCTATTTTAAGGACCGGTCCGTGGACCGGATAATGACCGTGGAATCCTCCGGGATCGCAGTGGCAACTGCCTGCGCCCGGTATTTCAGAAAACCGGTGGTGTTTGCAAAAAAGCAAAAGCCGGGCACCATGACAGGTGACGCCCTGACCACACAGGTGCACTCGTTCACCAAAAATACGGATTACACCCTCACCCTGTCGAAAGAGTTCATCCAAAAAGGGGAAAACATCCTGATCATGGATGATTTCCTTGCCCGGGGCAATGCGGCATCCGGTCTTGCCGACCTTGTGGAAACCGCAGGCGCCGCAGTCGCCGGAGTGGGCATCGTTATCGAAAAAGGATTCCAGCCCGGCGCATCAATCCTGGAAAGCCGCGGGTATGATGTGTATTCCCTTGCCGTGATCGAGTCACTGGAGAACAACAGAGTATTGTTCAAATAACAAAATTCAATCCCGGCGCTGAAGGCAGGTCTCCCGCAGGCTGCACAATCTGCAGACGGATCCCACTTTTTTCGATTTGTATCCGGGCCCGATGCCGATAACGGAAATCACGGTTTTAAACGGCACCAGCATGCCCGATTCCGTAAGCGAGATGCCGTATTGTTCAAGATCAAGGAGACCGTGCAGTATTTTCTGGTCCCGTACATCCCATCCGTCCACGGAGCCGGGACTCAGGGACGCACTTACCCCACATGACTTCTGCTTTGCTTTGGCTTCCGCGATTTTCCGTCCGTGTAGGCCCACCTTGTTCAGGGCGGAGAGACCGGCGAAATCCAGAAGATAACTTTCCAGATACAGCCCTTTGTCATTGAGTTTTTTAGCCCGCGCATCCAGCTCAGGGCCGATGGAATGGGCCACGATCATGAGAATTTCTGCCCCGTCAAGGAAATCGGCCTGTGTCCCCATGTTCACTTCAAAATGTTGGTCCCGGCCAACTGGAACGACAAACACCTTGTCATTCGGCATTCTTTTGAATTCCGCAAACTCGTACACAATAAGGGGAGCGGCACAGGAAAGCGCAGTGGAAACCGCTTTTTCAAAATTTTCCATCATCTGACGGGAAACATCCCTTCCGGGTGTCTGGCACCTGGACATCTCCCGTGGTGTCAATTGAATATCAATGTCTGTGACAGCTTTCATTTTTCCCCATGATTTGCCGGAAATTTTGTGGCTGTGGACAGTTTGGAGACAAAATCCGGGACCTGGTTCAGATCAAGGGTATGGACGTTCTGGAAGACCCGCTGGATATCCGTTCTTTTGCTCTTGTCCAAAAGCGCCATCACAGCGCCGGCCCCGGCCAGGTTCGGGGTTGTATCAATTCCCGTACGGCAGATCACATCCGGCAGCATGCCGATAGACCTTGCGCTGTCCTGGTTGAACCCCGTACCAAAGGCCCCGGTAAGCAGGGTCCGGCTGACCGTTTCCACCCCGGCCTGTTCGAGGAGAGACTCAATCCCCACGAAAAGGGCTGCCTTGGCAAGCTGTACCTGCCTGATATCGTTCAGCGTGATGTGAATCTTTGTTCCCGGCAGATAAAATGCCTTGCCAAGCCCCTTTTCATCACGGACCACGCCCGGTTTATCCGGATCGAACGTTCCGTTTTCCCTGATGATGCCGGCCTTTCTCATGGCGGCCAGGGCGTCTATGATGCCTGAACCGCATATCCCGACGGGATCTGCATTCGAGATCGTTTCGAATTCAATACGTCCGGCGCTTTCCGGAACCATATACACCCGGTTGACGGCACCGGCGGAGGCCCGCATGCCGCAGGAGATCTGGGCGCCTTCAAAAGCCGGTCCGGTGGCGCAGCTTGTCCCCCATATGCCATTTTCATTGATCAAAAGCAGTTCCCCGTTGGTGCCGATATCGATGATCAGCGTAGTGTCCTTCCGTTTATACGATTCATCTGCAAGGCATGCGGCAAGAATGTCCCCGCCCAGGAATCCGGAAACCATCGGAAACATGTAAACGGGCGTGGCCGGTGACAGATCAAGGCCGATTTCAACGCAATCCATCAGTACGGGCGACCGGGTCACCGGAAGATACGGGGAGACCCCGATGCTTTTCGGATTGAACCCGGCCATGATATGCTGCATCGTGGTGTTCCCGGCTACGGTGATTTCATGGATCTCCTCTCTTTCACGGCCCGCCTCTTTCAGGCATTGCCCGGCAAGGTCATCCATGGCGGTGATCACCTGGTGTTTCATTTTGTCAAGAACGGGCTCTTCCGGGACTCCGCTGCTCCGATACCGGTCCAGAAGGTTTCTCTCAAGAAGCCGTTTTTCAAGATCCGCTTCGTCCTCGATCACGGAAGCGATACGGGAAATCACATCAAGGCCGAACCGCCTCTGGGGATTGATCATGGCTCTGGAGGTCAGAATCTCCCCGCTCACCAGATCGCACATATAGGCGGCAAGGGTCGTGGTGCCTACATCAAACGCCACACCCAGGCTGGACTCCACCGATCCTTTTACAACGGATATCACCCCCTGCTCGTCATGGTGCACCACGGTAACATAGGGAAGCCGCATATCCACCCGGCTTGCGGCCTCCAGGGAATACCGGCTCCGAAAATGAATCCTTTCCTTGTCTGTCTTTTGCACCTGCTCGACAATCCGGTCGGAAAGGCTGAGTCCCCTGCCTTGATCCGCCTGCCGGATACGATCCGTTGGCACATAAAATCGCTGAACAGCCGGGTTGATACAAAACGCCCCTAAAAGAGTCGGTTTTCCATCCACATCCCCGTTCAGGGTTGCATCATCAGGCACCGTGATGGTGACAGGTCCTGTAATCCTTGTCTGGCAGGCCAGCCGGAGGGAATCGGCCAGTTCCCGTTCCGACAGCATCTTTGCTTCGGTTCCGCCCACCGGGCTCACTCCGGCCGGGTCATCCACCACCACCCGGCACTTGCCGCAGATACCGTGTTTACCGCAGTCCGACCGGATGGGCACATTGTGAGCGGCGGCTGCATCAGCAATGGTGATTCCCGCGCGAACTTTCGCCTTTTTGTTGAAAGGGGCAAATGAAATGTCAATCGTTTCGGTCATCCGCATCCTCATGAACTTCCGGCGCCCTGCCCGTTTTTCAACAGGCGGGTGCCGGATCGGTTGAATCCGGAAAATTAGATACACCTTTTTGCTGCCGTGTCAAGTTTTCCAGTTTTCGTTGCCGCAAAAATTCTCTCTCCAAAGGATGAAAAAACCAAATTCTGCACATGAAGCCTTTTCATGCCCATATGAATTTTTTATAAAATTGGTCTGACCATCCCTTGACATGATCATATAATCATACTATAGTCTCATATCAGGTTATGCAGGAAAAGTCCATCCTCCTGAGAATAAAATCAACTTTCTCCGGAAAGACCCGACGACTCAGGAAGGAAAACCCGGCGGCATTGCCGGGGCAACCCGAACCACAATGAGAGGACGATATGTTGAAATTGGAAGCCGAAAACGAAAAGTGTTCCGGATGCCGGACCTGCCTTGTCGCCTGCGCTCTGGAAAATTTCAGGGAAATCAACCCGGCCAAGTCCCTCCTGCGGATACAGGGCCTGTTTCCCGGCCCCGGCACCTACCACATCCACCTTTGCGACCAGTGCGGGGCGTGCGCCGAAGTTTGCCCGGAGGAGGCAATCCGGCTGGAAAACGGGGTCTATCTGGTGGACCCGGACAAATGTACCGGCTGCATGCTCTGTGTGGAAGAATGTCCCCATGATGTCATGTGCTCTCATGCAGAGCTTGAAGCGCCCGCCAAATGTACGCTGTGCGGCGCCTGCGTGGAAGCCTGCCCCCGCGGAGCGCTTTTTTTGGCCGAAGAAACCGAAGATGCGGCACTTACATAATGTAATGAATATAAAGAGGTGATTTCCATGTTATACGGTTATGCCGGCACGATCCTCCGGGTCAATCTGACCACGGGAACGATTCAAAAAGAGGCGCTTTCCGAAGAATTCGCAGACAAATATATCGGGGGCAGAGGGTTTGTCGCCCGCCTTCTGTACGATGAAATCCCCAAAGGCTGCGATCCGTTTTCCGAAGAGAACATCGTGGTGATGGCCAACGGCCCCTTGAGCGGCTATTATCTTCCGGCAAGCGGCAAAATCCATTTCGGCACAAAATCTCCGGCCACCTACGGATATGCAGACGGCAACATGGGCGGCCATTTCGGACCGGCCCTGAAATATGCGGGATATGACGTACTGATCCTGGAGGGAAAAGCAGCCGAACCGAGTTATCTGTATATCGAGGACGACAAGGTTGAAATCCGGCCTGCAGGCGATTACTGGGGCCAGGGTTCCATTACGTTGGAAGAACGCATGAAAAAGGATCTCGGAGAGGATTTTGAAATCTGCACGGTGGGCCCTGCAGCGGAAAACCGGGTGAGGTTCGCCTGTATTTCCCATGATTTCGGCCGCCAATGCGGCCGGACCGGTATCGGTACTGTGGTCGGGGACAAAAAGATCAAAGCCATTGCGGTCAAGGGAACGAAAAGCCTGCCCGCATATGATCTCGAGGGCCTGTACGAATCCGGAAAACAGGCGTATGCGGATATTTACGAAAAGCCCGGATTCACCGGGTGGACCCCGGAGGGCACCGCCGGCATCACCAACTTCATCAACCAGGTCGGCGCCTTTCCCACGCGCAATTTCCAGACATCCTATTCCGACCACTACCGGCAGATCAACGGCCAGTCGGTCCTGGAAAAAGTCAAGATCACGGACAAGGGGTGTTTCTGCTGCCCGATCCCCTGCGGCAAATACGGGCATGCCAAGACCAAACAGGGATCGGCCTATGTGGAAGGCCCGGAATTCGAAACCATTTCCCTTTTCGGCGGCAACTGCGAACTCAAGTCCATCGAAGAGGTGGCGTATGCCAACTATATCTGTGACGAGCTTGGAATCGACACAATTTCCGGGGGCGCCGTGGCCGCATTTGCCATTGAATGTTTTGAAAAGGAAATCATCAGCAAAGAAGAGATGGGAATGGAGGTGAAATTCGCAGATCTGGAATCGGTAATTCACCTGATGAACATCATCGCCCGCAGAGAGGGGGCCGGCGATGCCCTGGCCGACGGGGTCAAAATCGCATCCGAAAGGTTGGGAAAAGGGGCGGAAAAGCTGGCCGTCCATGTCAAGGGACTGGAATGGACAGGGTACGAATGCCGGAACGCGCCCGGCATGATGCTGGCATATCTCACGGCGGACATAGGGGCCAACCACAATAGGGCCTGGGTGCTCGGCCAGGATGTCACC
>JAIPEK010000157.1 GCA_021737205.1 Desulfarculaceae bacterium | reverse complement strand
ATTCAATAGAAAACTTCAACAGCCGGGTATTTTTCCCCTGCTCTCTTCCTTTTGCAGTTGCAAAAACCATGTGACATCAAACTATTGTCGCCCGGGCTGATGAAACCTGCTACATCCGGATCTCACCTGTTTTCCAGACATAGTTTTCCGCTTTTTCGATGATATGTTGCTATCACAGTAGCAACTGTATTCTACAAAAAAATGAATGTCAATTAAAAAATTATATTTATTTTTTGTTTCCGGTTCGGATAAAAGTTTGCCGACAGAAGCGGCGATTCCTGACACCCACCCCCGTTTTCCAACGCCTCCCCATGGTTTAGGCTTGAACTTGTCCGGCCGGTTATGATACATATACCGGACTGAATGAACTACTTATACAATAATGACGGATAAAATGAAAAAATACGCCTGGTGGACTTTTCAACTGACATTCACGATTATTTCAATCTTTTTTGCAATCTTCGGGGTCGATCTTCTGATCGGCTCGTATTCGCTTGACAACCCGTTCAGTTTCATCATGACCTTTTTCGCGGCCAGTTTCATGATTCTCATCAGTCTTGCGCTGATGACGAGCTTTATCATCCGGATGGTCCGGATGTACCGATACCTCGCCGTTTCACCGGGAGACGGAAAAGACCGTTAATAAATGCAGTCCCTTATTTCCATTAAAAACGCAGGAAAGTCGTACGGAAATCACGACCTTTTTACCGGCCTCGACTTTGAACTCAACCCGGGAGAAAAGCTCGGCCTTATAGGAGCAAACGGCAGCGGCAAATCCACGCTTTTGAAGCTTGCCGCCGGAATCACCGACCCGGACGAAGGCCGTGTCTCCTTTAAAAACACCGCCACGTCCCTTTATGTCCCCCAGCAGGACGAACCGGACCCCTCCCTCACTGTAGAGCAGGTGATTGAAAACCGGCTGCGTGCCGCGGACATGAATGACGAGGATATCCCCAGATATCTCAACCGGGCCATGGGCGAAGCGGGATTCAAAGACGGTTCCGTGCTTGCGGCCACTCTCTCCGGCGGATGGAAAAAGAGGCTCTGCCTGACCCGGGCACTGGCCTGCCAACCCGCCGTCCTTCTTCTGGACGAACCGACCAACCATCTGGACATTACCGGTATCCTCTGGCTCGAAGCCATGCTGAAAGAAGCCTCTTTTTCATTTATCGTGGTCAGCCACGACCGCAGATTCATCGACCGCACGTGCGGTTCGGTCATGGAAATCGGCAAACAGTATCCAGGCGGATATTTGAAGGTAAAAGGCAGATACGACCGTTTTACAGTGGAAAAAGAAAAGTTTCTGGCCACCCAGAAGAAAAAAGAGTCAGCCCTTGCCAACAAGATGAGAAGAGAGGATCAGTGGCTCGGCCAGGGCCCCAAGGCAAGGACCTCAAAAGCCCGGTACCGAATCGATCAGGCGGAACTCTTACGTTCCGAACTTGAACAGGTGAAACACAGAAACAGTAACACAGCATCGGTGGACATCGATTTCAGCACCACCGGCAGAAAAACCCGGCGTCTGGTTGAAGTTTCCGGTATTGCCAAATCCCTTGACGGAAAAGAGCTTTTCCGGGATCTTTCCCTGAATCTCACCAAAGGGACCTGCACGGGCATCGTGGGAGAAAACGGATCTGGAAAATCCACTTTGATGCATATCATCGGAAAAAAAACAGAGCCGGACACCGGAGAAGTCAAGTGGACACAGAACCTGAAAGCCGCCGTTTTTGAACAGCACGAAGACTCCCTGGGCCCGGACATCACTCTGAAAGAGGCGCTGAGCCCCACGGGCAAGGACTCGGTCGTATACAACGGCCGGACGCTGCATATTGTGTCGTGGGCCAAAAAATTCCTCTTTTCCCCGGACACCCTGGACATGCCGGTAAAAAAATTTTCCGGCGGGGAAAAGGCCAAAATGCGTATCGCACGCATCATGCTCGAGCCGGTGGACCTGCTGCTTTTTGACGAACCCACCAACGACCTTGACATTCCGTCCCTTGAAGTGCTCGAAAAAAGCCTGCTGGAATTTCCGGGAGCCGTGGTGCTGGTCTCCCACGACCGTTACCTTTTGGATCATGTGACGGATACCCTGCTGTACCTGGACGGCAAAGGCGGAGCCGAAACGGTAAAAAGTTTCAGCCAGATAATGGAGAAAAAAAACAAATCCCGGGCCGGTCCCGGCGGGCAGAAAAAGGCAAGAGAGAAACAAGAAAACCGGGATGTCTCGAAAAAGCCGAAAAGCGGCATTGCATTCGGTTTCAAGGAAAAATTTGAACTGGAGCACATGGAAGAGAACATCCTTTCCGCCGAATCCGAGGTGTCCAGTCTGGAGGAGCGGGTACAGTCGCCCGAGGTGCTCGGCGATCCGGAAAGACTGAACAGGCTGTGCTCGGAACTTCAAAAGGCAAAAGATGAAGTGGACCGGCTCTACGACCGGTGGGAAACCCTGGAAGAGAAAAAGGAACGGGCCGGCAACCAGTAACCGCCCTGTTACGGGGCGACACCCTCTCCGGTCTTACCGGTACCCTTTCTGGCCGATGTAGAGCAGGATCTCCTGGGCCGCCTCGTCCGGGGACAGATCCGTGGTATCGATGCTCAGCTCCGGAGACACCGGCTCTTCATACGGATCATCCACCCCGGTGAATCCTTTCAACAGCCCGGATCTCGCCTTGGCATACATCCCTTTCCGGTCCCGTTTCTCACACTCCTCGATGGGAGTGGACACATGGATTTCGAAAAAGCCCCCGTACGACTCGATGATTTCCCGGATTTCCGCCCGGGTTTTGGCGTACGGCGCAATGGGGGCGCAGATTGCCACACCCCGGTTCTTGGTGATCTCGGATGCCACAAACCCGATCCGTCGAACGTTGATGTCCCGGTGTTCTTTGGAAAAACTCAGTTCGCTTGACAGATTCCGCCGGACAATGTCGCCGTCCAGCAAAGTAACCGGCCTTGTGCCGATCTCCATGAACCTTGCATGCAGCACCTTGGCAATGGTGGATTTCCCCGCCCCGGAAAGGCCGGTAAGAAAAATGGTCAAGCCCTGTTTGGACGGCGGCGGGTACGATTTTTCAAGTTCGTGGATCACTTCGGGAAAGGTGGCCCATTCCGGAACCTTCCGTCCGGCCCTGATCCGGCGGCGTATATCCGAACCGCTGATGGAGATGGATTCGCATCCTTCTTCCACTTCTCCGGCGGCCCGATACTCGTCCTCGAACGGCAGATATACCATCTCATCAAAGGTGATCACGTCAACCCCGATTTCATCGGCCGCCTTGCGCGCCACAACATTGGCGTCGTCATACGTGTAAAACGGCTCCCCCTTACTGTTCCTTCCCGGGCTTGCATGGTTATGGCCGATCACGAAATGGGTGCATCCGAAATTCTTACTGATGATCATGTGCAGAACGGCATCCCGGGGTCCGGCCATTCTCATGGACAGGGGCAACAGGTTCATGACAACGGAATCCGGAGGATAATGCGAAGACACCTCGCGATAACACCGCATTCTTGTGAAATGATCGAAATCTCCGGGCCTTGCCACCCCGGCCACCGGCAGAAGCAGAAGGTTGGCCCTTGCCTTGCGCATGGCCTTGATGGTCATCTCGAACTGCGGCCTGTGAATCGGCTGCCGTGTCTGAAACCCGACCACCCGGCTCCATCCGAGTCTGTCAAAAATTCCCCTGACCTCCCCCGGGGTAAGCCGGATCTGTTTGAAATCGGAATGAATGGGGAGATTCAACGCTTCGATCCTGCCGCCGATATAATACCGGCCCGATTTGTTGAACAGATAGTTCACCCCCGGATGTTTCGTGTCCATTGTGCCGAAAACCTGTTCCGCCTCTTTTTCCGCTTCCACCGGCCAGATGTCGTCGATATTCATGACGGCGAGCAGAAAGCCTTCCTGGTCCCGCAGCACCACCGACTGGCCGGCCTCCAGGGTTGCGGCCCGGTTTTCCGATATATCCAGACAAACCGGAATCGGCCAGAGCTGTCCGTTTTCAAGCCTCATCCGATCCAGAACACACTCATAGTCCATTTTGGTCATAAATCCCTCAAGGGGAGTATAGGCACCGGTTGTAATCAGTTCATAATCGCAAAGCTGTCGTTCATTCAGAATCACGTCCGGCATTGCCGGGGTCAGTTCTTTGAGAAGGTTGTTCCGGTCTTCATCCACAAGAAGGTTCACAAGGTCCATACAGGCTCCGATTTTTTCCGTTTATACAAAATTGCCGCATCTCTCCGGTTCAATAATGAATTTGGTATCGGATGTCAACTCAAGAATTCCATATTGACGAAATTTGTGACAGATGGTATAAAGACGAGTTTTCAATAAACATATCCGGCAGGCGGATATAAAAATGATGAATCCTTGCTTGGAAGAACATTGCCTTCCAGGCTGAGAAACCGAAAGGAGAGACAATGAGAAAGTACGAAACTGTTTTCATTTCACACCCCGATCTTCAGGAACAGGCCCGCAAAGACCTCTTTGAAAAAGTAAAAAACATCGTGGCAAAAGAGAACGGCATCCTTGTCGAATTCGACGACTGGGGGAACAAGAAGCTGGCCTACGAAATCCGCAAAAACACACGGGGCCACTATGTATGCATGACATTCGGCGGTAACGGCGATACGGTCAGGGAGATGGAAAGAATCTTCCGGCTTGATGACAGCATCCTCAAATTCATGACCACATTGAAAGCCAAGGATGTGGACCCCGAGGAGCTGAAACAGGAGGCCGAACAGACGGCAAATGCCGACGAGCAGCCGTCGGAAAAAACAGCCGAAGCCACTGAAACCGATTAACAGCAAAAAGGAGTATTCAAAGAATGGCCGTTCAAAATAAAAGATTCTATCAGAGAAGGAAAATCTGCAGGTTCTGTGTGGACAGCTCAATGGAAATCGATTATAAAAACTACAAGACCCTCAAGCAGTTTATAACCGAGCGGGGAAAAATCATCCCGAGACGGATCACCGGAACCTGTTCCAAGCACCAGAGAAAACTGGCCACCGCGATCAAACAAGCTCGCCAGATTGCACTGCTGCCGTTTGTCGGCAAATCGTTCTAACGGTAATCCTTTTAACGTTTCACGGAGATTCAGGATTTGACGCGGCAGACGCCATCCGTTACCATCAGCAGGGATATTCTTTCCGGCATCGCCATATGCATGCTGATCTTTGTATCCACGCTGTATCTTCCGATCATCGGATTTTTCATGACCTGCGTTCTTCCCCAGCCCGTACTCTTTTACAGGTTGAAACTGGGCAGGACACTCGGCGCCGTCATACCGGCATCGGTTATGGTTCTTATCAGTATCGTCGCCCCGGGGATGACTGTGGATCTGTTCTTTTGCTTCGCCCTTCTCTTGACGGGCTATATTCTGGGCGAACTTCTTGAACAACAGATTTCCATCGAAAAAACCGTCGGTTATGCGGTAGCTGGAACATTGGGCATCTGTTTCACATTATTGATCATTTATACAGTGACCACAGGACAAAACCTTTTGGCACTGGTTTCGGATTATGTGGCGAAAAATCTCGAATTTTCGCTTCAAATTTATTCTCAAATGGGGCTTTCCGAAGAGAAGACCTCTTTGATTTCAAGCAAGCTGGACCTGATCGGATACTATCTGACCCGCATGCTGCCGGCCCTTATCACGGTGATGCTGGCAGTTATCGCATGGCTGAACACCCTTTTGATCAGGAAAATCCTGACCAAAAAAGAGGGAATCGAGTTTTCATGG
>JAIPEK010000156.1 GCA_021737205.1 Desulfarculaceae bacterium | reverse complement strand
AAATTCGGGGGACACGATACATAATTCCTGCTGTTCAGTGTATTGCCCTCCGAACTGTTCGAATTAGCAAAATTCTGTTTCATACCCCTGAATTACGAGGAATTATGTTTCGTGTCCCCCGAATTTGGACGCATGGGCCGGACGACTCGGAGTCAATGAGGTTCAATGATCCGCAGGCAGTCCTGGGGAAGTCTGTGGGTTCCTTTGTCTTCCAGGCTGACCTCGATCAGGGCGTCCGGGTCGTTGATGGCCGTGTCCGGGTCCGTAATGATGCCGTGGCCGCCGACGAATTCATCCATGTACGGTTCCCACGCATCATCTTCCGATTTTTTGAAAACTTCGATTTTCTGGCCTCTTCGAAACTGCATATCCTCTCCTTTTCCTATTGGACAGGGTGAACATCCACGTTGGTCCGGGCGGTCTTTTGCCTCAGGCAGGCATCGCAGAGGCGTTTGCCGCTGAATGCCTGTCCCACGGACCGGGTTTTGTTCCTGATGAACTCGAGATACCGCTCCGGCCCCATGACGGCACCGCAGGATTCGCAATGAAGGATTTCCTGCTTGTTCAGCACCGTCCCGCAAAGGGACAGAATTCGCATCCCGTCCTTTTCCTGTATGGTCATGGCCCCGTTGGGACAGTTTTGGGCGCAGGCGCCGCAGGTAATGCAGCGTTCCGCCGTTTTCCGGAAATCGGTTTCTGTCGGGTGGTCAAAATCCATGAACCCGAACTGCAGGGCATCAATGCCCATTTTGTCCCGGCAGACGGAAACGCAGTCTCCGCATCGTCTGCAGATGTCGCACCGCAGACACCGGGCCGCCTCTTTCCTGACCTCGTCCTCGGTATAGCCGAGTTCGGCCTGCTGGAACGTGGTCCGTCTGCGGTCGATGTTCAGCATGGACATTTCCGGCCGCTTCAGCGTCATTTTGGTGGTGGCGGACATTTCTATGAACGGCTCTTTCCTGTGTCGCACCGGCACCTTGGGGATGGTGGGCTGGGGAATGTTGTTGAAATACCGGTCAATGGACTCGGCCGCCCGCTTGCCCCCGCCGACGGCCTCGATCACCGTGGCAGGCCCGGAAACTGCGTCTCCTGCGGCAAATACGCCGGGCATGGCCGTTTCCATGCTGGTATGACTGACTTCGATGGTGCCTCTTCTCGTCCAGTTGACATCGGAAAACGACTGCATGCCTTTTTTGTTTACATACTGGCCGATGGCGCTGATCACCGCATCCGCCTGAATCACGAAATCGCTGCCGAGCATCGGAACCGGGGACATGCGGTCACTGTTCTCTTTTTTGACAAGTTCCGCTTTGGTGCACCAGAGCGCAGTGGCCTTTCCATTGTCTCCGACAATCTCGGCGGGGATGGTGAGAAAGGCGAACTCGATTCCTTCGGCTTCGGCCTGTTCCACTTCTTCCACATCCGCCGGCATTTCGGACCTCGAGCGCCTGTAGGCCACGGTGACTTTGTCCGCGCCGAGTCTGAGACTCGTCCGGGCCGCGTCAATCGCCACGTTTCCGCCGCCGATGACCACCACGTGTTTTCCCGGGGCGTGCCGGTCGCCCAGGGCCACATCCTTTAAGAAAGTGATCGCGTCACTGACACCGGAAAGCTCCTTTTCTCCCTTGATCCCGATTTCCCAGGCCCTGTGTGCGCCGATTGCCAGGAAAAACGCCTCGTATCCCTGCTCTTTGAGCTCCTCCATGGTGACGTCCGTGCCGAACCGGGTGTTGTACCGGAACTCAACACCGAGATCTTCGATCATGGCGGTTTCCCGGTCGATAACCTCTCTCGGCAGCCGGTATCTCGGGATGCCCACCATGAGCATGCCCCCCGGTACCGGCAGGGATTCGATCACCTTGACGGTGTATCCCCTCAGAGCCAGATAAAAGGCTGCAGACAAGCCGGCCGGACCGGCGCCCACGACACAGACCTTGTGCCCGTTGGGCTCCTCGGGCTCCGGGTTGGTATACGCCCGGTCGGAAAGCGCCCGTTCCGCGGCAAAGGCTTTGAGGAACTTGATCGATACCGGGGTGTCGATCCGGCCCCTGGCGCACATCATTTCGCACGGCCGGGTGCAGACCAGGCCGCAGACCCATGGGAGGGGATTGTCCCGCCGGATAACTTCTATGGCTTCGGCATCTTTCCCCTTGGCGATAAGGTGAAGGTAGGTAGGTATGTCGATTCCGGCGGGACAAGCCATCTGGCAGGGTGACGGCGCCAGCCTGAAACAGTCCATGGTGGGACAGTTGCGGGTCTGTATATGGCTTTCAAACACCTCTCTGTTTGTATTCAGTTGCTTTCCGAGTTTTTTCCCGATCTCCAGGCCGTGGATATTGTCCGGGTTTTCAAAAAATTCCGCCACTAAATGCTCCACGGCTTCAAGGTGGCGGTCTCCCGCCTGGCCTGCGGAAATATCGTCCATCAGGGTTAAGATCTGTTCGACAATCCGCCGGGTTTTCGGTTCTTTTACGGCTTTGTCGTCAAGAAGCCCGGAGAGCTCCACGATGATCGCCTGGACCGGGCAGTTGTTTTCAGCCATTGGTACCGCTCCTTTCCCCTTTTCTAGAAGGAACTGTTTTCAAGGGATGCAACCGCTGCTGCATGCTGTTCCCTTCGGATATGGGGCATCTTGTCGATCCGGCCGAAACTGAGACATCCGGTGGTGCAGGTGCTGACACAGGCCGGTTTGAGTCCCTGGTCGAGACGGTCCATGCAGTAGTCGCACTTATCCACTTTTTTCGTTTCCGGGTTCCACTGGGGCGCTCCCCAGGGGCATGCCGAGATGCAGGCTTTGCAGCCCACGCACAGGTCCTTTTCCACAAACACGATCCCGTCCTTCTGCCGGATCTGCATGGCCCCTGTAGGACAGGCGGATACGCACCAGGGATTTTCGCAGTGAAAACAGGGCATGAAGATAAAGGATGTCCTGGGAGTCTCCCCGATGAACTTGGGGCCCACCTGGACGATCTGGCAGGGCTTCGGTCCCACGGGCAGCTCCTTGCCGGCCTTGCACTGGATTTCACAGGCATGGCAACCGATACATTTTTTCACATCCTGGAACAGATGGTATTTACTCATTTGAGGCCTCCATTACGGGTTTTATGCTGACAAACGTATCGTGGTACGCCGGGCTGCCGCCGGTTTTGTCATAGATGTTTTTCTGCAAAAGAGCGTCTGAAAGACCTTTTTGACAGGAGCGTTCCGCCCTGGAGGCGGTGTGGCCGAACCCGTGCAGCATAAAGACAGCCTCCGGGTGGATGAAATCGGTGACATACGCCTTGATGGTGCCGCTGCCGCATGACGACGACACTTCCACCGTATCGTTGTTTTCAATACCCAGCGCCTGGGCCTTTTTGGTGTTGATCCAGAGCACGTTTTCGCTGGTGATCTCGTTGAGATACGGCACGTTCTGGGTGGAAACATGGGTGTGGATGGCCGACCGTCCCACCACGAGACGGAATTTGCCTTCTTCGGGCAGGGGGATCGGCTCGTATTCGGGAAAGGATTCAAATCCGGCATCCTCGAGAAGCGAGGATTTGAATTCGATTTTGCCGGACGGCGTTTTCAGGTTAAGTCCGTTGTCCCGGTCCCGGAAGATCTGGTCCTTGCAGTAGGCCACAAACCCTTTCTTTTCAAAGTCCTCCCTGGTGAATCCGGTTCCCTCGAGCTGCCAGTCCACAAGCTCGTCCATGCTGTTATACGGAAAATAGTTGCCGATGCCGATTTGATCGGCGATCTTTTTGAGGATCATGGAGCCTTCCATGGTGTCGTACCTCGGTTCCACCGCCTTTTTTCTAAAGAAAATCTGCGGCTTGAGCCCGTTGGCCTGCTGGACGCAGTCGGTTCGCTCCAGATAAGTGGATTCGGGCAGGATCACGTCCGAGTACCAGGCGATGTCCGAGTAGTTGATGTCAATGGTCACGAGAAGATCCAGTTTGTCCAGGGCCTTGCGGGTCAGGTTCGTGTCGGCGATGGACATCAGCGGATCCATCCGGTAGGCGATAAGCCCTTTCACCGGATACGGGTCTTTGTTGAGTATGGCGTGCGGAAGGATCTGGGCCACCCCGTGGTTGGCGTCGGGCAGCGGAAAATCCGGGGTTCCAGCCTTGTCGCACCGGATGTCCTCCACTTTGGGCAGATCCTGCTCGGTGAGCTTTCGAGCCGGTTTTCCGTCCACGTCATTGGGGCCTTTTTTGAAAAACAGGCCGCCCTTGACTTCGATGCTGCCCATGAGGGCGTTGAGCATCAAAATCGACCGGCGCATATGGATCTCGTTCGTATGACTGGCCCCTCTGTAGCCGTAGTGGAAGATCACGGACGGCTTGTCACGGCTGACCTTTCTGGATAGCTCCTTGATCCGGTCGGCGTCGATGCCGGTTTCTTTCTGAGCCCAGGCCGGTGTGTAGGGTTGGACAAATTCTCTCAGCTCGTCCAGCCCGTGGATCCATTTTGCCGCAAATTCCGCATCATACAGGTTTTCCTTGAGGATGGTATGGATCAGCGCGTAATTCAGGGCCAGATCGGTTCCCGGCCGGATCATCCAGTACCGGTGGGCCTTGGTGGCGGTGACATTGACCCTGGGATCGATGTAGGTCATCTCGGCGCCGTTTTCCAGCGCTTTCATCATATTGTTCACATCTTTGACCGCCAGGGATTCAAAGATGTTCCGCCCGTATAACACGATGTGCTTGGTATTGCCGAGGTTGAGACCTATCTGGCCGTCGGCGCACCCGAAAAGGCTTCTGCAGGCAGTGTTGATGGAACCTTTGCACAGGGCGTCATGGGTGAAATGGTTGGGAGATCCGATGGCCTTTAGAAAGGTTTTGGACACATGGGTGGAAAGCTGGGTCCGTTCGGTCAGGGCGATGCTTCGGCCGCCGTGTGTGTCGATGGTCTCCCTGAGTTTTGAAGAGACATAGTTCAGCGCTTCTTCCCAGGACGCTTTCCGCCAGTTTCCCGATCCCCGGTCCCCTACGCGGATCAGGGGAGTCTGAAGCCGCTGGTCGTCGTACAACATCGATGTCCCGGCTGATCCGCGCGGGCACAGGCTGCCGTCCATGCCGGCCACATGCCGGTTTCCTTCTATAAAGTCCACGTGCCCGTCCTTGACCTTGACCGTTATCGGGCATCTCACCGAGCACATGAAGCATAAACTGTATACATTCTCTTCCATATTTTTCCGCCTCCGTTTGAGTCGAGCTCCGCAAAAGAGCGTTTTATCTCCCTTCTTTATAGCAATATGTGTGCCATAATGGATTTCCGGGCTGAGTCTGGTGTATAACCAACTGGAATATAGATATATTTTGATCGATTCAAAATTAGGATCGAAATAGGGATTTGATGGAATCGGATAAACCCTATAGGATTCCGTAAAGTTGCTGCATGACTGAAAAGGCCGGTTGGAAAGGGTTTTTTGTCCTTTTCCGGTAGGTGCAAAAAAAAATTGCAGCGCAAGGGTTTTGATGCAACCCATGCGGAATGCCTGTTACATATGGGGTTCGCCGAATGTCGGCAGGGGGTGCAAATATTTTTTGCACATCTCCATAAAACCTTTCAGCCCTCGCGGCCGGTTCCGGATGTGATTGAACCCCGGCCCTGCAAGCGGATTACCTTCCTGTACGCCGAACCTGCGGGGGAATTTGTTCTCATTCCGGGCGAAACCGCAAAAACTGCGGTCCGGTCCTCAAACAGTTTGCGGTTTTACCGCCCTCCATGAGGACAAATTTTTCCCCCTCCGGTTCTCAATGTACAGGGAAGGTAATCCCCTTTCGGGCCTTCTGCTCAATTGCG
>JAIPEK010000155.1 GCA_021737205.1 Desulfarculaceae bacterium | reverse complement strand
ATGAAATTTTTCCCAGGGGCCCTGGAGAAGAATGGCATCTCCCATCTCCAGCCGTATGTTGGTCAGGCCGCTGTAGAATTTTTTGTTGTTTTTGTACACCACAAGGGGGTTAAGCCCGAAAAGTTCCTTGAAATTACTTTCGTTCAGGGTTTTGCCGATCAGTTCGGATCTCGGACTGACAATGGTTTCCGCCATTCCGGCATTGGTTTTGGCAAGGTTTTCAGCAAATTCCTCCAATGCCTCCTTGATCTGCCAGCCGTATTCCTCTGCAAGCTTCTCCACGTGACGTTTCCTTCCGGCCACGGCGATGACATCATCGGGCGCAATTTCGTCACTGCTTTTGGGCACAAGGTTCATTTCTTTTTTTTCATGACTGCTGATACCGATGACGCTGACCAGGAATTTTGCCCGGATGGCAAGTTCTTCCAGGGTTCCGTACTTTTGGCTGGTTTCAGGGACCTTGAGTTCGAACACGTTCTCAAGGCCTTCATATTCCTCCAGAAGATTGGCAGTCGCGCCCTTTTCATTGGAATCCCCGCTTGCCGAGGGAAGGATGAACTTGCCGAAAAAAACGAAGTACAAAAGGGCCGTGAGCAAAAGGCAGATGCCGATGGGGGTCTGGGTAAACAGGCCGAAAGGCTCGAGTTTTTCCCCTTCCAGCACCATCAGATCGTTGAGAAGGATGGTGGGGCTCGCCCCGACAAGGGTGAGGGTACCGCCGATGATGGCACAGAACCCCATGGGCATGAGAATTCTGGATACTGGAACTCCCACGCGCTTGGAAATCCGCTGGGCGGCAGGGAGAAACAGGGCCGCCGCCCCGATGTTCTGCATCATGCTTGAAATGACGCCCACCGTGCTCGAAATAAGGACGATAATGCGGCTTTCACTCTTTCCGGCCAGTTTGACAATCGGTTTGGCCACCTTGTTCATGGCACCGGTTTTGTCAAGTCCGGCACCGATGATAATCACTGCGATTATGGAGCAGACCGCATTGCTGCTGAGCCCCACGAACGCTTCTTTGGGTGTTACAAGACCGATAAGCGGCAAAAGCACCATCATCATGATGCCCACCACATCGACCCTCACCCATTCAAATACAAAGAGAAAAATAACAAAAACCAGTACAATCATGGTTGTAATCATTTCAGGTGTCATTTAAGATAAGTCTCCATCTCCGGCTTTGATCGTATCGAAAAGTACCGCTGATTTATTTGTTGTTATTTCTGTAGATAAAACAGAGAATAAAAGTGAAAAGGACCAGTGCAAGTCCCAGGAAAAATTGTCCGTCCATTGGGAACCTCCGCGGGCATAATTTTAGCCCATAGAATATACATAACATTCTTTTACGGGCCGGCTCTCTTTTGCATCCCTTTGATCGGCCCTGTTTTCCGCCTGAGTATCCGATACCACGAAATCGATGTTCCCCTCCTGCTTCACGGCCTCTTCCACGGCAAAGTCCTGGGTGGCGAACTTGACAATGTGGCGGATTTCAACCCCCTGCTTTTCCGCGGCCTGCCGGAAGGCCTCGCCGCTCTTTTCGGATTCGAGCCGGAAAGCTTCCTTTTTCTCGTCCGGCACAGGGGAGGCGTTCATGGCCACAATCTCGTAGGACAGCCGGCCGGCCATCTCCAGAGAGTAGGAGACCACATCCGGGGGAAAGCTGCTGCCGCTGCCGACGACAAGGAGCTTATCCGCACCGGCGGAATCCCGGCTCTGCGCTGCCAGCAGCCTGTCCGCAGGTTCATATTCTCCGGCCTGGGCAAAGGTGATAGCTTCCTGATACTCATCCACCTGTTTTCCCACCCTGCTGAATTTTGATTTTATTGATTGAATCAGACTCATCGTTCTTCCTTTTGGTTTCATGTCCATATTCATGACGTTTCCAGTTCCACTCAGCAGGTCAGCAAGTTACATACCACAAATTATAACGTTTTGTTTTTACAAGTTTTTTGCCACAAATAGAGACACGGCATGATAAAAAAACAGAGGTCAATTGTTGCATGATGCAACGATTGGTTTCCGATTACAATTTTTCATCGCAATACAGGCAGGTTTTATACCATTACATATCACAATGGTCTGTTTCAATATGCAACGCATTGAACATTTATATTTTTTCCAGTTGCACAAACCTGATTCTTTGCATATGAATAAAGTAGATCTGAAACAAACACGGGAGCGGACTTGAAACATTTCTTTACCAGAAAAACGGATGAGAACGAAGAAACAGGGGAAATCGAGGAACTTCGAAATGCGGTTCTCGAATCCGAAATGCCGGAGCAGGTGGCGACCATAGCCTTAAAAGAGGTGGACCGGCTTTTCAAAACCAGCCCCTCGTCTGCCGAATATACCATCGGCATCAACTATATGGACTATATGCTGAGCCTGCCCTGGAACAAGGTCACGGACGACGATCTGGATATCAGCCGTGCGGAAACCATCCTGAACCGGGAGCATTTCGGCCTGGACAGAATCAAGGAACGCATACTCGAGCATCTGGCCGTCCGGGTGATGAAAATGTCGGACCGCAAAAGAATCCTGGTGGTGGACGATGAAGAGATGACGTGCCGGAATCTTGAGCATGTTCTGGAAAAAGAAGGATACAAAGTGGAAAGCGTATCCAATGGGTCCGATGCCCTCGGGCGCCTGGATGAAATTCCCTATGATCTTGTGATCACCGATCTGAAAATGGAGAAGGTGGATGGAATGGCCATCCTGGAGAGGGTAAGGAAAAAATGCATTTCCACCCAGGTGATTGTGATTACAGGATATGCCACTGTTAAAAACGCCACGGACGCCATGAGCAAAGGATCCTATCATTTTCTGGCAAAGCCCTTGAAACTGGACGAGGTCCGGAATACGGTAAAAAAAGCGTTGCGTACGGGAGTTTCCACCCATGACACCAAAAGCCCGGTTCTCTGTTTTGCAGGCCCCCCGGGAACGGGCAAGACATCCCTTGGAATGTCCATTGCCAGGAGCCTGAAACGCAAATTCATCCGGATTTCCCTTGCCGGAATAAAAGATGAAACGGAAATCCGGGGACACAGAAGAAGCTATGTCGGGGCAATGGCCGGAAGAATCATCCAGGGCCTGAGGCGGGCGGAGTCTTCGAATCCGGTATTCATGCTCGATGAACTCGACAAAATCGGAAGGGAGTTCAAAGGTGATCCGGCTGCGGCGCTTCTGGAAGTGCTGGATCCCCAGCAGAATTCCGGGTTCATGGATCATTACCTGGATGTACCGTATGATTTGTCCAATGTGATGTTCATTGCCACGGCCAATGTCACAAGCGACATACCCGCTCCCCTGCTGGACCGGCTTGAAGTGATCCACCTGTCCGGATACACAATGGAGGAAAAAATCCGCATTGCCTTTGACTACCTGATTCCCAGGGCGATTCAGGACACAGGCTTATCCGAGGTTCCGCCCCGTTTTGAGACGGAATCGGTCCAAAAGATGATCAAAGGGTATACCAGGGAGGCCGGCCTGAGAAACCTGGAGAGAAACATCTCCTCCATATGCAGAAAAATCGCCCTTAAGATCGTGAAATCGGAGAAAGAAAACGCTTCTTTGACCGTAACCCCGGAAACGGTGGAACAGTTTCTCGGGCCTGAAAAATACTTTTTCGAAGTAGCCCAGGCAAAGGAACGTTCCGGGTTCGCCACCGGCCTTGCCCTGACCGGGGCCGGAGGAGAGATCATGTTCGTGGAGGCCACGCGGATGGCCGGCCATAACAAACTGATCCTCACCGGTTCCCTTGGAGATGTGATGAAGGAATCCGCACAGGCGGCGATGAGTTACCTGAGAAGCCACACGGAAAATTTCGGCCTGCCGGAAATGATTTTCGACGGGCAGGACGTCCATATCCATGTCCCGGCCGGGGCCATTCCCAAGGACGGTCCTTCAGCCGGCCTGACAGTGGCGGCCGCCCTGATTTCCCTTTACACCCGAAGGCCCTGCCGGCGGGATGTGGCAATGAGCGGAGAGTTGACCCTGAGCGGGAGAATCCTTCCCGTGGGGGGAATAAAGGAAAAAATTCTGGCGGCTGTGGAGGCGGGGATTAAAACAGTTATTTTTCCCGGGAAAAATCAGGGAGATCTTAAAGCCGTTTCCCAAGAAATCATGGAAAAGATCGAGGTAAGGACCGCAGATGAAATCACGGAAATCATAGATGTGATCCTGAAATAGGTTATCTTCAGTCTCTTGCCGCCAAGTGACTGTTTTTTCCCCCACGGGATCGGTCAAAAAGCACCAGAGGCACACCGAGGCGTTTTTTGATCCGGGCGGCCAGGTTGTTTCTGGAAGATGCTTCGATTTCATCGCCAGAGTCGAGCACCGTCAATACGATTTCCGGGTGATGATCCACAAAGTGGAGGATCTCTTTGTCGACTTTTCCCGTGCCCAGGGATACGGTACAGTCCACGCCGGCTTTTCGGGATTGAGGGATCAGCTCTTGTGCATTCTTTTCAGCCTTCTTCATTAGAGTTTTTGCATACTCATGCTCCCCGGATTCCGCAAACGCGGCAGCCATGAAAGCCGTTTCAAAGGCTTTTCCAGCCCCATGACTTCTCTTTTCGAAACTACGCGCGTATTCTGCTGCGTCTATGATCTGGAGTACGGAAAGCCCCGCCCGTATCTTTCCACAAAGATCCAGGGCATACCGGAAAACTTTTGCCGACGGGGCAGCTCCGTTTACTGCCAGCAGTACTTTGCCCATCTCAGTCCCTTTCCATTTCCAGGGGGTTTTACAATTGCATCCGAGGCCGGTTCTCTTTTTCAACTTCCCTGTGCGGGCGGCTGGATTTTCCGGTACGGGATTGTTTCCTTTCCGCTGAGAGGTATTTTACAGCCTGCTGATCCTCTCCGGCTTCGGCAAAGGTGATTGCCATCATGGTCCGGTCCAGCCAGTTCAATTCGTTCCGTTTCATGCTTTTCTTCTCCTTTAAATTCGTTGTGATATGAATCTGAACTTGTCCGGAAAATGTAATAGCAATTACCGTGCCGTTTTTTAAAAAAGGTCCGGACCCCGGCGGGTCCTTAAAGGACGGGGACTCGAGACACCCTGCAATGGAACCGGCCTGTTGCCATTTGAAACACCTGCGGCACGAAACATTTGGTTTCGCCTTTTTGTTCAAGGATTTTACGACAGGTTCCGTTTTTAAACATGGCGTTGAAAAGTGTAACACCTGCCCCGGGGGAGACGGCGAGTTTTATGAACAGGTCCAAGGCTGAAAGATATTTGCCGGCCGGATGTGGACTGGAGCGTGGTTTTTGAGAACTCTGATTCATTCGTCGATTTTTTCAGCAATTTCATCAATTAGTCTCTCGGAAAAATAAATTCCATTGGCTTTCATTTCCAGAGCTTTGCTTCTAAAAGATTTTACCAGGTTCCGCCTCTTTGCTTCCACCAATACCCCAAGAGTCCCCTTGACCTTTAATCCAGTCAATTCTGCTATATTTCGTGCAACCCGATCATCAATTAACACCAGATCCATTGCCCCATGCAATGCATTTAAAACCACTTGCCGTTCACCTATATCCAGTTGATATAATAAAGAATTTTCATATGTCTGGATGTCAGAAATTATCTTAATCCATTTCTTGTTATCAAGTCTGGGTACTGCTATATTCCCTCCATGATCTATTTCCCTGAAAACAGCTTCAGGGATAAAAATTTCACCATAAATATCACTGAGCAAATCCAACGATCCTAGTGATGAGAGCGCAATCAAAGGAGTTGTATTACATACCTCTCTCATTACTCAAGTTCCCGGCGAACATCGTCCTCGCTATATGACAACCAGT
>JAIPEK010000154.1 GCA_021737205.1 Desulfarculaceae bacterium | reverse complement strand
GCACCCTTCTGTACAAAAAATTCAGGCGGTACGGCATTCCTCTATCCCCGTCTTCATGAGCTGTTGTCCGTTGTATCCTTGTAGTTCTTTAACGCCCGATCAGCTTCCTCCCGGGTTTCGTAAAGGCCGGGGGCAAGGCTCTTCTTCTCGAATGCATCCTTCATCTTCATGCGGTTGAAGGCGCTTGTTGTATACCGGGTCACCGTGTGGTGGTAGTAAGCTCGTCCAAGATTCCCATGGAGCCTTGTTCGAATATCCTTTTGTCCATCAGGAGAGGATCGGTTTTCATCACCGGCTCAAACTCCATTTGATCGAGAATATCCTTCTCCAGATCCGCGCCGGGCGCAATCTCCACAAGCTCCATTCCGTTCTCCGTCAATGAAAACACGCATCTTTCGGTAATATACAGGACCTCCCGTTTCTCCTTGACTGCAAGATTTCCGCTGAACGTAGTATGCTCAACCTTTTTTACAAACTTTCGGGTCACCCCTTCGTTGTTGATTCGGATTTTCCCGTCTGCCACATCTACATCAAGCCCGCCTGCCGTGAATGTGCCTACAAAGATCACCTTTTTGGCGTTCTGGCTGATGTTGATGAACCCGCCGGCCCCGGCAAGTTTCGGTCCGAATTTGCTGACATTCAGGTTCCCTTGCTCATCCGCCTGTGCAAGGCCCAGAAATGCTATGTCAAGGCCGCCTCCGTCATAAAAATCAAACTGGGACGGCTGGTCGATCAGGGCCTCGGTATTGGTGGCCGCGCCGAAATTAAGACCGCCTGCCGGCAGGCCGCCGATCACTCCCGGTTCAGCAGTGAGCGTCATGTAATCCAGAATTTTCTCTTCGTTTGCCACATTGGAAATCCCTTCGGGCATACCGATGCCCAGATTCACGATATCGTCGGCCTGAAGTTCGAATGCCGCCCGCCTGGCAATGACCTTCCTTGCACTCATTTCCATGACTTCCAGGTTGCGGGAAGGAATTTTGATCTCACTGCTGAACGAGGGATTGTACACTTGGGCAAATGTCTGCCAGTGATTTTCCGGCTTGGACAGAACCACGCAGTCCACCATGATACCCGGTATTTTCACCTGTCTTGCGTTGAGGGTGCCCCTTTCGGCCACCCGCTCCACCTGCACGATCACTGAACCGCCTGAATTGCGCGCGGCCGTGGCTATGGCCAGGGCTTCCAGGGTCAGTGCCTCTTTTTCCATGGTGATGTTGCCTTCCGTATCCGCAGTCGTTCCCCGCAAAAGGGCGACATTGATCGGAAACAGCTTGTATGCCAGATATTCTTTACCGTCAAACTCCAAAAGCTCAACTATATCTTCGGTTGTTATGCTGTTGATCTTTCCTCCGCCTTTCCTCGGATCCACAAAGGTTTCAAGTCCAACCCGGGTGATGGTTCTCGGTTTTTTGGCTGCGATATCCCGGAACATGTGGGTGATAACACCCTGGGGCAGGTTGTAGGAGACGATTTTGTTGTCAATGGCAAATTTCTGAAGTCCCGGACACAATCCCCAATGACCGCCGATAATTCTTTTCACCAGTCCTTCATGTGCAAAATGATTCAATCCCCTTTTGCCGCCGTCTCCCTGGCCGGCCGCATAAACCAGGGTCAGACCCTTGGGTTTTCCGGTTTCCAGAAAATACGACTCGATGTCCGCTGCAAGCTGCTCCGGGAATCCGATTCCCACGAATCCGCCCGTGGCCACGTTATCATTATCATTGATCAGCTGAATCGCCTCGTTCGAGGTCACGATTTTTCCCTTGCGCGCCCTTGAAGAATCAAGGGATGACAACATCGGGTGAAGGCTTTTTTCCGGCATCAATTGTGTCTCCTTATATCTACGGGTTCTTTTTTTCGTTTGGTCCGGCAAATTAATGATTCAAAATATGTGCCAATATTGGCCCGCAAATTGCTTCTTATACCGGACAGTTGTTTTATTGATTGCAAACCAGATGAAACAGGAGGAAAGGTATGCTGGACATAAAAGACAGTGTCGCCGTTATCACCGGAGGCAGCGGTGGAATAGGAAAAGCGCTTGCCAGGGCCTGGATGGACAACGGCGGCAAGGTCGTGATCGCGGATCTGTTCCAAGAAGAGCTTGAGAAGGCAAAAGAGGAACTCGGCCCTTCCGGTGTGAGGTCAATGGCCTGTGACGTCACAAAGGAAGAGGACTGCGCCGCACTTGCATCGTTTGCCGTTGAAAATTTCGGAAAAATCAACATGGTGGCCCCTTTTGCAGGTATCATCAAGGACGGCCTGATGCTCTCCCCGGACCGGGAGACCGGAAAAATCAAAAGGAAAATGGCCCTGGACGATTTCCGTAAAGTAATCGATATCAACCTGACCGGTGTATTCCTGACGGTACGCGAATGTGTGGAACAAATGGTCAATCATGACTGCCGCGGGTTGGTGTGCCTTGTCTCTTCAACCGGTTCCCTGGGAACCGCCGGGCAGGTCAACTATTCGTCCACCAAGGCGGCCATGAACGTGATCCCCAAAGTGCTTACAGCGGAATTTTTCAGAAAAGGCCTGTCCGACAGAATCCGGTGCAGCGCCATCGCACCCGGCTATGTCGGAACCCCCATGGTAAAAGGCATGAACCGGAAGGCTCTTGATCAAATCACATCCAGGGTCCCCATCGGCCGGCTCATCGAACCCGAAGAGGTGGCCTCCCTTGCCTGTGAAATGTATCGGAACGAAGCCATGGCAGGGGACACATTTTTTATCCACGGCGGGCTCAGGCTCGGTTCCGAGGGATAAATTTTCGGGCCCTGGTCGTATCAATTTTGATACACCCGGACCGGCCGCCTTATTCCCGGTCCGGGGCTGTTCCGTATTCAGTAGATTCCGGGTATTAGGTATTAGCCGTTAGTCGTTAGTCGTTTAAAAACTTAACACTTAACACTTAACTTAAAACCTCTGAAACATGAAGCACCCGGATATCAAGCCCCTGCCGGACCGCCCCGCCCCGAAGCTGAAGTACGCACCCGGGGCATTCGGTGGCCAGTATGTCCGCACCTGACTGTTCCACATCCGCCAGCTTTTTGGCCAGGATCTCCTTTGACACAAGGGGGAAATCAACTGAATAGCTTCCGGCAAGGCCGCAGCAGGTCTCTTCCTCGCAAGTGGCCACATACCGGAATCCCCTGCGTGAAATCACATCTTTGGGCTCCCGGCTTATTCCCAAACCCCGTATCAGGTGGCAGGGCGCATGCCATGCGACCTTTTGACCGGTTTGTCCGGCGGATACGTCATACTCGGCCTCATCCGACATCCGGTCCAGGAACACGGAGTACGGGATCACCTTTTCACTGAATGCAAGGGCTTCTTCTTTGAACCGTTCTCCTGCAAGCTTCGGGACCTTGTGTGTAAGATGAGATGCACACGATGCGCACAGGGTCACGATATAATCGAGATCCAGCTCTTTAAAGGCCATGATGTTCTGGACGGCAACCGATCGGGCCGCCTCCCCCTCTCCCATCATCAACGCCGGAAGGCCGCAGCAGGTCTGATCCATGGGAAACTTCACATCCGCTCCAGCCCGCTCAAACGAAGCCATAGCCGCTTCAAGGTGTTCCGGATAGACAAAGTCCTGAAGACATCCGGAAAAAAGAGCGATTTTCACAGTGGGAGACTCCACGGCAGGCACGATCTTTTCAAACCGATCCCTGAACGGCCTTGAGACAACTGCAGGAATGGCCCGGAAATCCTGTTCTTTTGAAAAAATCATGGGCAGATGCCGGTGGAGAAAGGCATCTTTTGAAAACGGCTTCTGGGCGATGCTTGCCGAGCGGAGCAGGCCGTGAAACATTCGTCTGTTTTTCAGAACCTGTTTCAAAAGCATCCCTTTTACCGGATGGCCGTCCCGGTCCCGGATTTTATCCTGTACCCCCTTAATAAGCTCGGGAAGATCTATGCCTGCGGCACACACCTCTTTGCAGGCCCCGCAGCCGGTACAGTTCTTGGCGATGTGGCGGGCATTTTCGATCCCGTGGAAAAAATAGGTGGTGATCAGCCCGATGGCACCGATATAGACATGACCCATCCGGTGTCCGCCCACCATGCGGTATACCGGGCATACATTGGCGCAGGCGCCGCAGCGGATACAGCTCAAAGCCTGTGAGAACACATCATCCCCGGCAAGCTTCGACCTTCCGTTGTCCAGGAACACCATGTGCATTTCCCGCTTTCCGCCTTCTGCAACCGTACATTCGGAAGGCCCGGTAATCCAGGTCACATAGGATGTAATCTGCTGTCCGGTGGCGTTTTTCGGCAAGACACGGTTGATGAAAAGCGCCTCTGATATGGAGGGCAGAAGTTTGTCAATGCCGGCGACCGCCACATGAACCCCGGGGAGCGTGGTCACGAGTCTCGCATTTCCCTCGTTGGTGGTGATGCCTATGGTGCCGGTGTCCGCGATCACAAAATTGGCCCCTGTGATGCCCATATCCGCCTGGAAATATTTTTCCCTCAGCTCTTTGCGGGCGACCTTCACCAGCTGATCGATGTCCACTTCCTGTTTTTTTCCGGTGACATCGGAAAAAAGATCCGCCACCTGGTTCCTCGAAAGATGAATCGCCGGCATGACCATGTGCGAAGGGCCTTCTTTTCTAAGCTGCACGATCCATTCTCCAAGATCCGTCTCAGTGACTTCCAGGCCTTCTTTTTCCAGCCATGCATTCAGATGGATCTCTTCTGCGGTCATGGATTTGGATTTTACGATTTTTTTTGAGCCGCTGTCGGCCGCGATGGATTCGATGATCCTGCAGGCGTCTTCGGCTGTATCAGCAAGGTGTACATGAATGTTGTTTTCCAAAGCCTTTTCTTTGAACTGCTCGAAAAGCCGTCTCCATTGCTTAATACAAGACTGCTTGATGTCGGCAACTTTCCGTACATGATCCTGTACGTCAAGTCCTTTAAAGGCATTGGCCCGCCCGGTTCGGTAGGCCACGGCGAAATTGTCCATGGCCTGACGCAGAAAAGGATTTTCCAGGGCTTCCTGCACCCGTTTTCGATATTGTTTTATGGTTTCGGGCCGTGCCATATTTCCTCCCTGAGAATCATGATATGAAGCTCGAGGGGTCCGTGCACACCCAACGCGAGCACCCGCTCTATGTCCGCCGTCCGACTGGCTCCTGTAATAAATGCCGTATAGGATCCGGACCGCCCGGTCATCTGTTTCAGGTCGTCCTCCATATCAAAAGCGCTCTCTCTTATATCTTTTTCATGCATAAGAACCACATGAAGGTCGCTGACCATGGAAGCAAGGCGCCGATCCTCTCCGTCGCTGTTTATAACGAGGGTGCCGGTTTCCGCGATCGCAAAATCCGCAAGGGTAATCCCCAGATCCACTCCCTGTTCATATTGCCGTATATTTTCCCTAACCAGCTCAATACCATTTTTAAGACACAAGTTATTCAATTCGGCCATATGATCGGAAGCAAGATCCGGGGAAGCGATTGTCTTCTGTCCATCCCGGGAACACGGTTTTTTTTGGGTACAAAGGGTGATGCATTTCTCAAAAACCTGTTCCAAATCAGCAGGAAAAGAAACAAACGCGGACACCTGTTCCGCCATTGTTGTAAACCGGTTTACCATGTCAGCGGTTTTCACTTCTCACCTTTCCAAATTAAAGGTTCTCATGCGGTCTTTCCGCCTGCCGCTACCCGAAGAAGATACCGGGCAGCCAGGTGACCAGGGCAGGGAAAAGACAAAGGACCAGGATACTGATCAGCTGCAGAAAGACAAACGGCAGAATTCCCCTGTAAATATGCATCATGGTGAACCCTTCCGGCGCCACCCCCTTGAAGTAGAACAGGGCGTACC
>JAIPEK010000153.1 GCA_021737205.1 Desulfarculaceae bacterium | reverse complement strand
AGGCCACCAAGGATCTGGACACGGAAAAGAGAATCATGGAGGGGTGGGCAGGGAAAGTCGAGGTGGACCGGATAAAAGGAAAGAAAGTCACCATCGTTCCCATTCTGAGGGCCGGGCTTGGAATGATGGACGGCGTCCTCGACATGATCCCGTCTGCCAAGGTGAGTGTGGTGGGGTTCTACCGCAACGAGGAGACCCTTGAACCGGTGGAGTATTATGTGAAAACAGCAAGCGCCATGAACGAGCGGATCGCCCTTATCCTGGATCCCATGCTGGCCACGGGCGGGACGTTGCTGGCCACCATCGAGCAACTGAAAGAGGCCGGCTGCCGGCAGATCAAGGGGCTTTTCGTGGTGGCGGCCCCGGAGGGGATCGCCCGCATAGAGGAAAAGCACCCGGACGTGGATATCCATGTGGCTGCCGTGGATGAGCGGCTTAACGAAGCCGGTTATATCCTCCCGGGATTGGGAGATGCCGGGGACAGAATATTCGGAACCAAATAGAAACCAAAAGGAAAGGGAACGGCACTATGCAGCATACGGTTGAAACATCGGCACAGTACAATTTACGGCTCAGAGACTGGTTCCTCGGCGCCCAGATGCTGTTTGTGGCATTCGGGGCCCTGGTGCTGGTACCGCTTTTGACGGGACTTGATCCCAATGTGGCCCTGTTTACGGCGGGCCTGGGCACCCTGATTTTCCAGGCGGTGACAAGAGGACGGATCCCGGTTTTTCTGGCGTCTTCGTTCGCATTTCTCCCCCCGATCATGTACGGGGTGAAAACATGGGGGATTCCCGGGACCATGTGCGGTCTTGCAGCGGCAGGGGTCCTGTATATTCTGCTGAGTATTCTGATCCGTATCAAGGGGAGCGATGTGGTCAAACGGGTGCTGCCGGCCGTTGTCACCGGGCCGGTGATTATGGTGATCGGTCTGATTCTCGCCCCTGTTGCCGTGAACATGGCAATGGGCAAAACCGGTGACGGGTCGGCCGTGCTTTTTCCGGAATCCACCGCCATGACCGTGGGATTTCTGGCCCTTGCCACCACCGTGCTCGTATCGATTCTCGGCCGGGGCGTGCTCCGGTTGATCCCCATCCTGTGCGGTATCGCAGTGGGGTATGTCGCCTCCCTGTTTTTCGGGATTGTGGATTTTACAACTGTAGCCGAGGCGAAATGGATTGAAATCCCCAGGTTTGTGGCCCCTGAATGGAACCTGCAGGCGGTGCTGTATATCGTGCCGATCGCCATCGCCCCGGCAATAGAGCATTTCGGGGATGTTATCGCCATCGGGGAGGTCACGGAAAGAGACTATCTCAAGGATCCCGGGATCCAGAACACCATGCTCGGTGACGGGCTGGCCACTTCCGTGGCGTCCATGCTCGGCGGACCGCCCAACACCACGTACTCCGAGGTTACGGGCGCCGTGGCGTTAACCAGGGTCTTCAACCCGGCCATCATGACCTGGGCTGCGCTGAGCGCTGTTCTGCTGGCGTTTGTGGGCAAGCTCGGCGCATTTCTGCAGACGATTCCCTCTCCGGTCATGGGCGGGATCATGCTGCTTTTGTTCGGTGCCATCATGGTGGTGGGGCTCAATACGCTTGTGAAATCAGGAGAAAATCTGACGGAATCGCGGAATCTTACGATTGTGGCACTGATCCTGATATTCGGCATCGGGGGCATGAGTTTTTCCGCAGGGGAGTTCACCTTGCAGGGGATCGGGCTTGCCGGTATTCTCGGCGTTCTTTTAAACCTGTTTCTGCCGAAGACACGGGAGGCGTAAAACCCTTCCGTAAAAATCAGCGGTCAAATGCCGGGCCGGAACCTGATTTTCCGGCCCGGCCTGTTTTCGTGGCGTCCGGGTGTTCAGTTATTGTCCGGGCCACTCTTCGTTTTTCAGCTCTTGCACCAGAAAGCAGAATCGGTCCACGGTGAGTTCTTTTCCCGAGATCGGGCATTTGAGTGTCATTTTATTTTCGGTCACTTCCATGATCTCCCAGTCCCCGGACCGTTTTGAATCCTCGATCCGGATTTTCTGCCCTTCCCTGACCGGATAGGTTTTAAAAAGCGTGACATCATGTTTCATGGCAAATTCCTTTTTATATGAAAGCAGTTAGCAGTTAGCTATTCGGTTTTAGCTAACGCCTGACGCCTAATACCTGACAGCAAATGCTATATGAAAGAACAACATTTTTTACCATGAAGGCCATGAAGGAACTGAAGCAAAATCTTCATGAACTTCATGTTCTTCATGGTGATCTTTCATCATTCGTTGTGTCTACCAGAACATGACCTTTATATGAAAGTCTATGTTCCATTTACCGGCAGCGCGATGGTGAATTTGGTGCCCGCGCCTTCCACGGATTCCACACTCATGCGGCCGCCGTGGTTTTGGGTGATGATGAAGTAGGCAACGGAAAGCCCTAAGCCGGTCCCTTTCTCCGGGCCTTTTGTTGTGAAAAAAGGCTCGAAAAGTCTTTTGCGGACATTCTCCGGCATACCGGGGCCGTTGTCCCGGATTTCCACTTTCACTTCGTTGTTTGATAAAACACATTTGATATAAAAACAGGGCGGTTCGGCGGTTTCGGTTTCGGTCCGGTTTTCCGGATTTCCCGTTATCATGGCTTCAGCCCCGTTTTTCAAAATATTGAGAAACACCTGTTCGATTTTGCTCGGCTCACACTGAACAGACGGAAGATTCTGCTGATAGTCCTTTCTGATTTCAATCCGTCTGAAATCATGGTTCTTTTTGATGTTGTAATCGTTCTGGGCAAGTTCGATGGACATGTCGATCAGTTGCCGGATGTCGGCGAGCTCTTTAACCTGGTCTCTTTTTTTCGAAAAGCTGAGCATGTTGTTCACGATTTTTGCCGCCCGCATGCCTGACGCAGTCACGTTGGAAAGGAGGCCGGGGATTGAACGATTTTCCATGAATCGCCGGATTGTCTCCATGTCGGTGCCGCATTCGGCGGCAGCGGCATCGTTCGCCGGCAGTTTTCCGGTCAGGCGGTTGATCACGACTTCGGCGTTCTGGATCATCCCGGCAAGCGGGTTGTTGATTTCATGGGCCATTCCCGCGGCAAGTCCCCCCACGGACAGCATTTTTTCCGACTGGATCATCAGATCGGTCATTCGCACCCGTTCGGTTATGTCTTCCACGCGGATCACGGCTCCGGGTTCCCGGGATCCTGTCAAAGGATAAATCACAATCTCTTCATGACGCTGCTCCTTGTCTTCGGTAAGGCGTTCTTTCCGGATGCGGATGACCTTTTGTTCCCGGATGGCGGTCCGGATGGTCTCCAGCTCGTCTGCAATTTCAGGGTAAACGGTTTCCAGGTTATTGTGAAGGGCCTTTTGCCGGCTGTTTCCTGTCTTTTCTTCGGCCAGGGTGTTCCAGTGGGTAACGAGTCCGTTCCGGTCCACTCCCATGAGCACCGACGGCATTGAGTTGATGATGTCGTTGATATAGAGGCCCGCCTCTTTCAGTTCTTTTTCAGCGGCTTTACGCTGGGAAATATCCCTTGAAATGCCCAGCATTCCGAGAACCGTGCCTTTTCGGTTCCGCAAAAAACCGACTGTGGTTTCAATGTCGGCTATGGTGCCGTCTTTTCTGTACATCTGTATTTCAACGGTCCGGCTCCTGTTCGGGGGAAGGTTGCCTTTTTTTTCATTTTCAATCTCTTCGGAAAAGAGCGAGGCCATTTTTTCAAGAGAAGGCTGCGGCATTTTTTGTTCGTTGGAAAGCTTCATGGATTCTTTCGGGGTGTAGCCGAGAATTTTTTCAATGGACGGGCTCAGGTAGGTCACGTTCAGGTCAAGGTCCCTTGTCCAGATAATGTCGTTGGAGTTGTCCGCAAGAAGCCGGTATTTGTATTCGCTTTTCCGCTTGGCGGAAAATCCGGCGAAAAGAAGCAGGATGGACGTCAGCATTACGGCCAGAGTGACCAGGATAAAAATGACAAGCCCGATGTGCTCCTGGATAAACGAGGGGGCCGGGATGTTGATGATGCTGCTGTTTTCCGGAAGCGTTTGCCTGTTAATTTTGAACTGTTGAAGTTTTTTGTAATCAAATGCGCTCCGGCCGTCGATCCGGGTGATGATGTCCAGGCTGTCCGGGTCGGTGCCGTTGAGGACCTTGGCGGCCATTTGTGCGGCTTGTTTTCCGTGATCCTTACCGAAGGTGAGGCTTCCCCCCACGATTCCCCGGTCCAGGTAGAAGCCCCAGAATCCGTATATCGGGACGCTGCATGCCCGCGAGATCAGTCGGATGCTCTCCCTGTAGGTGTAGGTGTTCCCGGCCCCGTCCCGGTTGAACGAACACAGCAGAACAATGGTTTTTTCCGGAAGGGAAGAGAGTTTCGCCTGAAGGTCTTTCATGGGCGGGGTTCCGGAAAATTGAAAGGCTACATCCCGGTTAAGGCCGGTGACGATCCGGTCGATCACCTTCCGGTTGGCCCGGCCCGTAGGGGTATTATCATTGACAACAAAGATCGTGCGGGTGTGCGGATGCAGATCAAGGGCAAGTTCGATGGTGCCGGCAAGGTCATACGATTCCACAATGCCGGTGACATTGTCCAGGGGATCGAATCGTTCTTTGTCATAGTGGTTTACGCCGCAGAAGATGATCGGGGTTCCCGGAAAAAGGGAAGACCGGTGCTCTAAAGCAAAATTCAGGGCGTTGTCGTCGGAGGTGATCACGGCATCGAACTCGGTGTGCCTGAATTTTTCAAGGAAAAAGGTTTGAAGGGAGTGATAATAGTCGCTGCCGAAGTACCGTTTGGAATCCATATATTCCACGTGGACCGATGCGGACGGCGCTTTTTCGGCCAGCTCGCTCTGCACCGCTTGTGTAATTTCATCGGTCCAGATCATCCCGTCATGGTAGGAGTTCAACAGCAGTACATTCTTTGCTGTCGCCGGAGCCGCAAAGAGTACGGCGGCTGCCAGTAATACCAGAAACCGGATGAACACCGGGCCAGTCTTTTTTATTCGTCTGTCGGGCATAGGAGAAAGTTGTATACGCATCGGTTCGGAATGGTGCTTCATACTTTTTTGTATGGCAAAAAACCGGTGCTGTCAACCCTCGTTCAAGGCAGTGCCAGGGCGATCGCATGAAATTTTATGAGTCAGTGCCTTATTCCCGGCATCAGCCGATCCGGCATAACCTTCCGCTCATTCTCGCAGCCCGTCCAGGGCTGCTCCGAGGCAAATGCCGGAACCGGTCACGTCGTGTGCCCGGTAAACGACCGGCATTTGAATCCGCTACAGGTTACACCGGATCGTCTGCTGCCTCTGCCCGTGCCATGCACACATATAAGCTCTGGATAACCGTCCGAAAACTGGTTAAAAGGGGCGAGAATAATTTCATGCGATCGCCCTGAGGGCAATGCAGCGGAGGCCATGGGTTCGGTCCTCCGCTGCATGAGAAAAAGGAGGTTGTTTATCCCCTGATGATTCTGGGCAGGATCATCTGGTGTTGCGGGCATATGGATTCGGGGTTCTGGTATGCAGCCCCTGCGAACGCAACCATGTATTTTCTAAGGTCCTTGAGATCGACGATTTCGTCCACGAGTCCTTTCTGTGCGCAGAAAAGGGGTCTTGATCTTTCATGGTAACTGTCCGCCAGCTCGTTCATCTTTTCGACCACCGGATCCAGTGGATTTCCGGCATCCTTTTCCTTGACCAGCCTCCTTGCGTAGGTCGCTACGGCGGCCGTCTCCCCGTGCATCACATAAATTTCCGTTGCCGCCGTACCCAGGGTGAACGCGTTGTGCCGGTTCGCAGTGGGGCCTCCCATGATGTAATGGGCGGCTGCCGAACCTTTTCTCAAAACCGTCAGCATCATC
>JAIPEK010000152.1 GCA_021737205.1 Desulfarculaceae bacterium | reverse complement strand
GCAAGCGTCAGCTTACATGAGCGGAAGGCTACATCGGATCGGCTGATGCCGGGAACATGGCACAGACTTATAAAATATCATGCAATCGCCCCGGGAAAGCGTCCTGCATCCATTGCAATCGATCGGTGCCGGTGGTATGGTACATCAAAATGATATCAGCTGTTAGGTATTAGGTATTAGGTATTAGGTATTAGGTATTAGGTATTAGTTTTAGCTAACACCTAACGGCTAATACCTAATACCCAACAAAGGAGGGCTTCCATGTCTGTCAACCGAGTTGTGATTCTCGATACCAGTACCCTTGTACATGATCCGCTCTGCATGGATTATCTGATTGAAAACCGGGTTCTTGCCTGTATTCCTTGGGTGGTTCTGGAAGAACTGGACGGTCTGAAAAAAAGGACCGACGTCGGATTCGACGCCCGGGAGGCCATACGCAACCTCGAGAAACTGAGGCGGGAGAAATCCCCGTACCTGAAAATCGCCAAGGAAACCGAATGGGCGGGTCTTGAAGTACTTGACCGCAGAAAAAACGATCATAAGATCATTGCCGCGGCCAATGCGATCAACAAGGACTTCGCCAACGTGAAGATCGTATCCAAGGATTCCATGATGCGCATCAAGGTTCGGGAACTCGGGTTCGAAGCACAGGATTATTACAGAGACCAGGTGGATTCCCAGAACGGCCGGGATCTCCCCCGCGTTGAAGTGGATGCCGACGCTATCGACAAAAACGATTTTACCTTTGCCTTTCTTCCGGAGGAGCACGGGGACATCAACATCAATGAAGGGGTAGTGTGTGTAAGTGACTGGGCCGGGGATTCCAAACGCCCGGATGTTACGGCGGCAAAAGATGAGCATTTTGCAGCGGTCCGCATTGATGATCAAAAATTCAGGATCGTACCCAACAATATACAGGCCTTCGGCATCCGGCCGTACACGGATCCGGAAAAATACGGGGGTAAGGCGGTTATCAACTGGCCCCAGACCATTGCGCTGTTTCAGCTGACCCGGCCGGATACGGCCCTTGTTTTCCTTGAAGGGGGGTCGGGGACCGGGAAAACCCTTCTGGCGCTGGCAGCGGCGCTGGAACAGAGGCGCGACTACCGCCAGATCCTGATTACCCGGCCCATGGTGCACCTGGAAGATACGGACAACATGGGGTATCTACCAGGTGATGTACGGGAGAAAATGGACCCCTGGCTCAGGCCGATCTGGCAGAACCTTTCCATTCTCAAAGATCTTGACAAGGGCAACAGCCAGTTGGTCGAAAAGCTGCTCCAGGAAAAGAAAATCGACATCGAGCCTTTGGATTACATCCGGGGGACAACATTCTGGAAATGCCTTTTGATTATTGACGAGGCCCAGAACCTGACTCCGCACCAGATGAAAACCATCATCACCAGGGCAGGTATGGGCACGCGGATTATCTTTACCGGTGACCTGGATCAGATTGACAGAAAAAGAAGGCTGGACAAGGTTTCCAGCGGACTTGCCTATGCCATGAGCCGCCTCGGTGGCCAGAAGATCGTCGCTTCCGTCAAATTCGAGGTTTCGGTCCGGTCGGAATTGGCCAAGATCGGGGTCGAACTTTTGTAGAGATAATCTGTCCGCTTTGTTTGTGGTTGTTGATCCTGTTTTATGCAAGGTCTTTAAGGACCGGTGACGGTCGAAAAACAAGCTTTTTGAATTCAGTTTTTTTCCGTGCCTGCCGATGGTTAATACAGGTTTGTTTTTTTATCCCACGTGTAAAACAGGAGTATGGAAAATGAGCGGGTATGTTGAAACTATGCCGTCGATCATGAATCCGTCCGGCCGGACGGCCGATTACGGACAGAGAACAGGCACTTTGACGGAACACGCTTCCTATGTGTCGGCATCGCGGGACATTGATTCCCAAATCATGATAAAAACCAAAGAAGGGGATGTGGTCACGCTTTCGTCGAATTCTTCATACGATTTCGAATCAATCCGGTACGACCGGGAAGGCCGGATCAGAAACGAAAACGGGTCAGGAGCGGATTCTTCAATGAGTTACCGGAAAATGACCCTTGCCGCCGGAGAGTCGTTCGAGTTCAGTGTCAAAGGAGACCTCAGCGAAGAGGAGCTCGACGATATCCAACAGATCGTATCCGACATCGACGGGATTCTCGAACAGATGACGGAAGGGGATATGAAAGAGGCCGTCGGCCTTGCCATGGAGATGGGAGGGTATGATTCGGTGGCCCGACTTTCCGCCGACCTGAGCGTGAAACAGAGCTACCGGGCCGTCAGCCAAAGCAGCCTTGCCCAGTATGCCGAATCCCATTCAAGGGCGCCGGAACACGAGACCGAATCCGCCTCCCTGTTTGACCGGGCCGGAAAGATTGCTGAGAAAGTCAGGGAACAGCTTGAAGATGTGGAAGAACAGTTGAGGGAACGATCCAGGCAACCTTTGGAGCAGCTTTTTGCAAAACACGAGAACCGGTGGCGCAGAAATCGAAACACCCCTGAAATCGGGAAAGAAAATGCTCCGGGCGAGATCCGGCACCGGTTCAACCGGTGGCCGGGTTTTTACAGAGCCATTGTATAACGGATACAAAGCGGTCCCGGACGTTTCCCAGCATATTGGCCCCGAATTGCTGCGGCCCAGATCCCGGAATATCAATTGGGGCCACCTCCTTGGTGCGCCTTGTCGACAGCACCTCTTTTCACCGGAAACAGTGTACACAAATGGTAAAGGCTTTCTCTTATTAAGGCTTGCGTTCGGCGGATTAGTTTTGTACAACAGTATGAACTATGATGCCTGCGTTTTATCTGATAAGGAAGTGCTTTGCACGGCGGACCTTTGGATTCTAATCTGGAATTGAAGCAGAGAATAAAATAGCTCGAACGGTACCGTGACCTGTTTGAGAATGCTCAGGTCGGGATTTTCCAAACCACCCTTGAATCCAAAAGGTTTATTGATCTGAATCCCGCCATGGAGCGAATTTTGAGGTGCGATGCCACGGAGGAATTCATGTCCTTGTGTACAAGCTTTACAGAGAAGTGGAATGGTGTGCCATGTGCTAAGGGATCTGGAACGGGGCGGGCAGGTAATACCGTAAGCGGTTGATGAATCGGTCTTTACTGGAAAATAGGACAATTAAATAAAAAAAGGAGGATGATTTATGCCGGACAGGTCAGCTCAGAACTTATCAGCAAAAGACAAATCAAGATACAGTACGCTTAACCGGGAGAATATCGATTTTATCATGGACCGGTACAATTCGGTTAACAGGTGGGTGATAGCGGATATGATCAGAAGAAGCAGCTACCACTTCCCGGATAAAACCGCACTGGTTTTCGGGGACAGGTCGCTTACCTATGCAGAACTCGAGACGGAAAGCAACCGGGCCGCCAACGCTCTTTCTTCCCTGGGCGTGCGGAAGTATGACCGGGTGGCTATTCTGGCCCACAACACAATCCACCACGTACTCACATGGCTGGGGTGCTGCAAGATAGGCGCGGTATACCTGGCCATCAACTACCTTCTCAAGGGGAAAGACGTGGCCTATTGCATAGATCATTCAGAAAGCAAGGTGTTTATCATCGAGGATGCCCTGTACCAGATGGTCCAGGACACTCTGGCTGAAATGAAGTCCATCAAGGAGCTGATCTGGTCCGGCGATATGGCGGGAGAGAATCCGCCAAACGACAGATTCCGGGATTTTGAAACCTGGTACAAAACATTTCCGGGAACCGAACCCGAGGCCCTGCTGCGGATTGAAGACCCGTGTCAGATGACTTACACCAGCGGTACCGAGTCGCTTCCCAAGGGTGTGATCATCAGCAACCAGGCTTTGATCGCCCAGTACATGGGCTGTATCATAGACGGCCGGTACGAGTCGAGCGATATCAATGTCAATGCACTGCCCATATACCACTGCGCCCAGCGGGACGTTTTCATGAATCCCGTGTTCTGGCTGGGAGGAACAAACATTCTCATGATGCCGGATCCCGGGGAAATCCTCAAAACAATAGACAAATATCGCGCCACCATGTTTTTCGCCCCGCCCACGGTCTGGATCGGCTTGTTGCGCCACCCGGATTTTGACAAGTACGATCTGTCGTGCCTGAAAAAATGTTATTACGGCGCATCCATCATGCCTGTGGAGGTTTTAAAGGAAATACTGGAACGACTGCCCCAGGCGGGTGTCTACAACTACTACGGACAGACGGAACTTGCTCCTTACCACACCATCCTCAAGGCCGAAGATGCTGTGGACAAACTGGGGGCTGCAGGCATGGCCGGGTTGAACATGGAAACCCGACTGGAGGACGAGACAGGCGGTGTGGTAACGGAATCGGGCATTCCCGGCGAGATCTGCGGCAAAGGACCGCACGCCATGACCATGTATTTCAAGGAGCCGCAAAAGACCGAGGATGTCATGAAAGGCGGGTGGTTCCACTCCGGTGATGTGGGCGTTGCGGACGAAGACCGGTACATTACAGTAGTGGACCGGAAAAAAGACATGATCAAGACCGGCGGCGAAAACGTGTCCACCCGGGAAGTCGAAGAGGCTATTTACCAGGATGTACGGGTGGAAGAGGCCGCTGTCATAGGCGTGGACCATGCCAGGTGGGTGGAGGCGGTTACCGCAGTGGTTGTTCCCAGAAGCGGGGAGACCCTTGCAGAGGAAGATATCATCAATGTTTGCAAAAAGCACCTCGCCCCGTTCAAGGTTCCCAAGAAGGTGATCCTCGCAGACGCTCTTCCCAAGACACCCACAGGCAAAATACTCAAGCGGGAGATGCGGGACACTTATAAAGCTCTTTTTTCACAGGCCTGAGGTTTATGCAGTTAGTGCCGATACTCTCCATAATCCCCGGGGTTTTTACAGATCCCTTGTATGACTGATACAAAGCGGTTCCGGACGTTTTCCAGCATATTGGCCCCGAATTGCGGCCCCATTTCCCGGAAGATCACGTGGGGCCCGAGGGGTTTTTGCGAATCCCGTGATTTTTCCGATGCATCCCTGACGCGCCGCCACCAGGATTCGGCTCTTTCCCTGTCGGTTTGAAACATAACGGTTTCAAATCCTGCCTGATCCGGAAACGATTTGAAGCGCTCCGATGACACGAGAAAGGAGATCTCCGGGGTCTGCGCCCAGGGTACGGGCAGGGCGATTGGGGTTTCTTTTTCCTGAACCACTTCGTGCAGGATCAGGAGACCCGAGGGTTTGAGTACCCGCCTGAATTCGGCAAATACCTTTGCCTTGTCTTCAATGTTCATCAGCGTGTGCTGGCAGAGGACGGCATCGAAGCGCTCTTCCGGGTACGCAAGATCTTCGATGCCCCCGGTTTCAAATTTTGCCAGATCTTCAAGCCCCGTGCTTTCCGTGAGAAAACGGGCGCAGGATACAAACTCGTCCACAAGATCGATCCCGGTGACCCGGCAGCCGAACTCCTTCGCCAAAAGCCGGGAAGTGCCGCCGATGCCGCAGCCTGCGTCCAGGATTTCCATTTCGGGCCGGAACCCGGCTTTTTCCGCCATCTCCCTTGTGGCCAGATGTCCCCCGGTGTGGAGCTGATCGATCACGGAAAGATCCCTGGGTTCCAGGTCGTACGGGTTCTTTCCCGCCGCCTCGAGCGCGTTCACTATCCTGGATTGTAAACCGCCGCCGTCGTATTCCCCGCAGTAGTGACCTGCTATTTTCTCTTCCATTCAGGCACTCTTCTGTTGGTGAACGCGTCCAAGCCTTCCATGGCATCTTCGGTGGAGATCAGGGAGGCGAACATCTCTCCCATGTAATCGAGCGCCTTGTCATACGGCAGATCGGCCATGCCGTAGATGCCTTTTTTGCCGCATTCCACGGCCAGGGGGCTTTTGGAGGCGATCTTTCGGGCAAGCTCAAATGTCTTTTC
>JAIPEK010000151.1 GCA_021737205.1 Desulfarculaceae bacterium | reverse complement strand
TGGTGAACGATGACACCGTGGAACGGACCCGGTGGATACAAGAGGGGGCGGCAAACGAAATGCACCGGATGAAAAACACGGTGATCAAACCCACCGAATCCGAAAACGAGTTTCTGGAAAAAAGGGGAACAAGCCCCATCTCCACCGGAATCAGTCTTTCCCGTCTTCTCAAACGGGCCCCGATATCGTATAAAGATGTGGAAGCCTTGAGCCCGGCTTCGGATCCCACCGACAGCCGGATCAAAGAGCAGGTGGAAATCGAAATCAAGTACGAAGGTTATATACGGCGGCAGCAAAAGGAAATCGAAAAATACAGGGACATGGAACGAATCAAAATTCCTGAAGGTCTCGACTATGGAACCATTCACGGTCTTTCCAATGAAATCCGGGAAAAACTCGAGACCGTAATGCCGGCATCACTCGGACAGGCATCCAGAATCGAGGGGATCACCCCGGCCGCGATTTCCGTATTGATGGTCGCTGTTACAGGATTTCACAAGAACAGAGCTTCTTGACACGCGCCGATTATTTCTTATTTTAATGATATTCAAACAAAAGTGAACAGCCTATTTTCCAATACAACATTCAGCTTGAAACAACAGAAAAAAGGAAGTGGTAAAAAATGGCGGAAGACTATTACAAAACACTCGGTGTGGAAAGAAACGCATCCGATGATGAAATAAAAAAGGCGTACCGAAAACTTGCACAAAAATACCATCCGGACAAGACAAAAGGGGATAAGGAATCAGAGGCCAAATTCAAGGAAATCAGCGAGGCGTACGCGGTATTGAGCGACCCGGAAAAACGCAAGCAGTATGATACTTTCGGCTCTGAAAACTTCCAGCAGCAGTACTCCCAGGAAGATATTTTCAGGGATTTCGATCTCGGAGATATCCTCAGGGAATTCGGCTTCGGCGGCGGCTCCGCCAGGGGCTTTTCCCAGAATTTCGGCGGCGGATTCAGCCGGGGCGGCCCTTCATTCTCCTCCAGGGGAGGAATGGGTGCAGATCCCTTCGGCATGGGGGGCGGCTTTCACACCGGAAGCCGGCAGATGAAAGGCAATGATATCGAGCATGAGATCTCCCTGAACCTTGAGGAAATCATTAACGGGACCAAAAAGACGTTGAGTGTGAACGAAGGCGGCCGCACCAAAACCGTCACCGTCACAATTCCCAAGGGAATGATTGCCGGCAAAAAAATCAGAATCGCGGGAAAGGGGGAGGCAAGTCCTTACGGCGGTGAAAACGGCGATCTTTACCTGAAGTCAAACCCGCTGCCTCCCATCGGATATGAGCTGGACGGCAACGACATATACACCAGAAAGGAGGTCAAACTGACCGATGCCCTTCTCGGGACCAAAGTGAGTGTATCCACTCCTGCCGGAAAGGAAATCAACCTCAACATTCCCGCCGGAACCGGCCACAAGTCCAAAATGCGTCTTTCCGGCCACGGTGTGCCGTTTATGAAAAAAAGCGGGACCGGTGACCTGTATGTAGTGATTCATGTCTTATTTCCCAGGTCGCTCACTGAAGAGCAAAAAAATCTTGTTGAAAAATTACGGGAAACCGGGGTATAAAACATATTTATGACAGAGCTTATACCGATGATCCCGGAAGCCGAGATCAAAAAAAAAATCAAAGAAACGGCAGAAAAGCTGAACACCGACTATAGTGGCAAGAATCCCGTATTAATGGGTGTCTTGAAAGGATCTTTCATTTTCCTGGCCGATTTGACAAGGGCGATGGGAATTGAACATGAAATCGATCTGATAGGCGCTTCCAGTTACGAAGGCACCTCGAGTACGGGAGAAATCGGGTTTACCAAGGAACCGGACCTTGTAATCCGCAACCGACATATTATACTGGTTGAAGACATTGTGGACACGGGGCGCACGATCGTCGCCCTGAAAAAATACATGCAGTCCCTTCAGGCTCAATCCGTGAAAATCTGCACCCTGATCGACAAACATGAAAGGCGGGAGACCCGAATGAATGTGGATTATTCATGTTTTACCCTTGAAAAAGGATTCATTGTAGGGTATGGACTTGATTATAATGAAAGATTTAGATATCTGCCGGAAATTCATGATCTGAAATTATAAATACAAGGGGTTTTAATGATTATAGCCTGCGATAAGTGTTCAACAAAGTTCAACCTTGATGAAACCCGCATTAAGCCGACCGGATCCAAGGTGCGTTGCAGCGTATGCAGCAACCTGTTCACAGCATTTCCTCCTGAAACGCCCGAACCGGATGAAAGAAAAGCAGCGGGAGAAAAACCCGGCGACATGGAAGCTCACCCGGCTCCCGATACAAAAGAGCCTGACGAAGACTTAGACGAGCCTGAAAAAGCCGTAGAGGATGATTCCTTTCCGGGCCTGGAAGGAATCGACGATATCGACCACGAGTTCGGCATTGAGGATGGCGGAGAGGAAGACCCGGCCGAACCGGAAACAGACCTTACAGCAGATACCGAACCCGCGCAGGAATCCGAGAAAGAAAAACCCGCAAGCATTGTTCCCGCATATGAACTGGAGATTGACAAAGAGCTGGAAGAGGAAATCAGCTCTCTTGAAAAAGAGGACCAGGACACTGAAGGATCAGCGGCCGAGCCCGAAGTTCCGGATGAACCTTTCCAAACAGAGCCCGGATTCGACAGCGATCTTGTTGCACCCTCCCGGCAGGAAAAGGCAGAAACGGATACCGAATTGGATTTCGAGGAAGATTCTCTAAAAGAAGACTTACGGGACGAGGCCCCGGACCTCGATTTAGAGAGTGACGAAGAATTCAGCCTTGATGAAGAAAATGAATCCCTTGATCTGGACCTGGACGGGATAGACTTTGATGAATCCCCTGATTCGGACACACTGGAAGCCGTACCGGACGAGCCGGGACGGGAACCGGAAAGTTTTGATTCCGGAGAGGAATCTTTTGAAAAAGACCTCGGGGAAGAAAGCTCTGAAATCGATATCAAAAGTGAAGAAGAATTCAGTCTGGACGCTGAAGATGACGCACTTGATCTGGACCTGGAAGAGTTCGAAACCCCGGAAGATCAAAAGGAACCGGAGTTTGATCTCGATCTGGATGATGAAACCCTCGAACTTGGCATGGAGGATCTGGAAGCGGATGAAGAGACCGACTTTGACACCGGCGAAGAAGAAAAATCCGAGTTCGATTTTATGACTGCTGATGATGAATCGTTTGAGCTTGAAATCGACAGTGACCTGGACGAGGAGGTAGAGGAAGAAGGATCTGGGCCCCAAGAAGAAACCGGCTTTGAGGAAAAGAAGAAAGAATCGGCCGGACCGGAGAAGCAGCCGGAGCTTGAAATCGGGGATCTTGATCTTGCTGAAACCGATGAAATGGACATAGAGCTGGATGATGAAACCGGAGCTGAACAGTCGGACGAATTTGAATTTGAACTTGAAGAAGAGGACGAGGGACTCGGTGCCGGGTTCGAGTTCGAAGAGGAGGACGAATCAGAACCACCTGCTTCAACAGGAGAAGCGGCCGAGGAGTTTGACCTGACGCTTTATGATGAATCCCTTGAAGAGGAATTCGAGGAGGAAGAAGATACAGCGGAAGATACAGCGGAAAAAACGGCGAAAGCCCCCCGGGCGCAAATCGAAGAAGAGAAAATCGAAAAACCTTCCGTACCGGACTTCATGGATCAGGGAGCTGCTGAAAAATCTTCCGGATCGTCGAAATTTCTCAAATTTTTACTCTCTGTTCTGGTGGTCGCCATCATGCTTGTGGCCGGATACAGCACCTGCATTATAATGGGAATCGAGGTGCCCTATATATCCTCTCTGAAAATCCCGTTTGTCGAGTCCGTACTGCAAAAATATCAGAGCCGGCCTGAAGCGGCAAACATCACGCTTGACAACCAGAGTATAAACGGAAGATTTGCAAGCAACGAATCGGAAGGCAAGCTCTTTATCATCACCGGTAGAGCCGCCAACAAATCAGCCTTTCCGGTCAGTCATCTTCAGGTGGAAGGCACCCTGATTACCAAAGGGGATGTAACCGCCCGGACAAAACAGGTATACTGCGGTAACATGATTCCGGAAGAAACCCTGAAAACGGCGGAAATAAGTTCCATTGACAAACTTCTTTCAAAAAAAGGCGGAGAAAACGGTTCCAATAAAAACATCCGGCCGAACGGGTCCATTCCGTTCATGATTGTCTTCTCAAAACTGCCGGATAATCTGGAAAATTTTTCCGTGAAACCGGCCGGCCATTCACGGCCGGGGCAGAAGAATTAAATCTTGACTTTTTTTGAGGCGGGTGATATATGAGTCTGGTTTTGTTTTGGCGATGTAGCTCAGTTGGTCAGAGCATGCGGCTCATATCCGCAGAGTCCGGGGTTCAAATCCCTGCATCGCTACCATAAATACAATGCCCCTCCTCCGGGAGGGGCTTTTTGGTTTCAGAGGGTGGCGAATATACCTTCAAGTTGCCTTTGGTACAAACCCGTTGTACAAATCTCAACAATCAGAACCGGTTAGAATTCCCCCAGCGGCCTTTTAAACGTATACTTGGCCGGTTCCACCACAAGATTTCTCGCCGCCGAATCTACGTTTCCGCCGAGCCCCGAAAGCGGCAGCGACACAACAAACATGGAAGACCCCAGTATAAGGGACAAAAGTCCGATCGGTCTCGCCATAACGATATCCGCGGTCATGGCTCCCGCACTCGCCTCTTTTCCCACCTTATTGCCTTCAGCCATGGCGGACGCCGGCATCATTGCCAGGGCGGCCACGACGAGCAAAACCAGGCACATTTTCCCTGTCTTTTTCATACGCTTCACTCCTTTTTGTTTCAGAACCCTTTCTTTGACCCCGCATTATAGCAAAAGGGGCCCCGGGTATGTTATTCTCCTTTTTTCAGGTATCCCAGACACCCTTCCTTTTGTCAATACAATTCTCGGCATCCCTGTGATTCTCCCGGCGCCCTGGAACGCCAGGGCGCCGGGAGAAATTTTATGAGTCCGTGCCATGTTCCCGGCATCAGCCGATCCGGTATAACCTTCGGCTCATTCTCGCAGCCCGTCCAGGGCTGCTCCGAGGACAATGTCGGAACCGGCCACGTCGTGTGGCCGGAAACAGACCGACATTGAAATCCGCTACAGGTTATACCGGATCGTCTGCTGCCTCTGCCTTTGCCATGAACCCTTGTCAGTTCTCGAGAACGGCTCGAAAGCCGGCTTGAAAGGAAGAAAATAATTTCATGCGATCGCCCTCCCTGGAACACAAGGAACACTTGACCGCATCCTGTATTGCTGGTATAAAGTGCATTTAAAAGGTAACGGAGAATTCAATGCCCCAGGTTTATGAAATATACATAAAAGACCATTTTTCAGCAGCCCATTCATTGAGGGGATATGACGGAAACTGCTCGAGAACGCACGGCCACAACTGGATCATTGAGGCCTTCATCCAGTGTGACCGGCTAAACCAGCTCGGCATCGGCATCGATTTCAGGGATGTCAAAAAAGCACTGCGACAGATACTGGACAAACTCGACCACACCAACCTTAACGAACTTGCCGAATTCGGCGCGGTGAACCCCACTTCAGAGAATATCGCGAAGTTTTTGTACAAAGAACTTGAAAAAATGTTCAACACCGAACATATCAATGTATCCAAAGTCGTTGTATTTGAAAGCCCCGGGTGCGGTTCCGCCTATTGGGAGAGATAGGTGGCCCTGGACGTCTGCGAAATTTTTTTCAGCCTCCAGGGAGAATCCACCTTCGCAGGTCTGCCCTGCGTTTTTGTGAGACTGGCGGGATGCAACCTCAGCTGCTCGTATTGCGACACGGTCTTTGCAAAAACCGAATCGGCAAGACTTTCCAGGGACACGATTCTGGAGAAAATCCGTTCATACGGGTGCAGTCTCGTGGAAATCACCGGCGGGGAACCCTTGATCCAGTCGGATACG
>JAIPEK010000150.1 GCA_021737205.1 Desulfarculaceae bacterium | reverse complement strand
CCGGTCTGCACCGGCATGCCCGGCGTTCTGCCGGTACTGAACCGCCGGGCTGTGGCATTCGCCGTCAAAAGCGCCCTTGCCACCTCATGCACTGTCCGGGAGTGGAGCCGTTTTGACAGGAAAAACTATTTTTACCCGGATCTTCCCAAAGGATACCAGATCTCCCAGTACGCTTTTCCCATAGCGATAGAGGGTTCTTTACCGATCCGGACATCGGACGGGGAGCAAAAGGTCATCGGCATTACCAGGATCCATATGGAAGAAGATGCGGGAAAACTGATCCACGACAGTGCCCGGGCCGTGAGCATGGTGGATCTCAACCGGACCGGCGTGCCGCTGATCGAAATCGTGAGCGAACCGGATATCCGGTCTGCCGCCCAGGCCGGGGCATATCTTAGAAAGCTTCATTCGATCCTCCGGTACATCGACGTGTGTGACGGCAACATGGAACAGGGCAATTTCCGCTGCGACGCCAACATCTCTTTAAGGCCCCGGGGACAGGAAGAATTCGGGACCCGGACCGAACTGAAGAACCTCAACTCTTTCAGGAACGTGGAAAAGGCGGTCCAGTTTGAGATCGACCGCCAGCAAACGCTCCTGGAACAGGGGGAAGCTGTTTTGCAGGAGACCCGGCTGTGGGACCCGGATAAAATGCGGACCGTGAGTATGCGCGGCAAAGAGGAAGCCCACGATTACCGATACTTCCCGGACCCGGACCTGGTGCCGCTGATCGTTGACAATGACTGGATCGAGCGAATCGCCGGGGAAATGCCCGAGCTTCCTGATGCCAGGCTGGATCGGTTTGTAAAGGAATACGGCATTCCCGAATACGACGCCGGGGTCCTTACTTCCACAAGAGAACTTGCCGACTATTTTGAACAGACGGCAAAGGATCTTTCCGACAAAAAACAGGCGAGCAACTGGATCATGGGCTCGGTCCTGGCCGAGCTCAAGACCGAAGGCATCAGCATCGAGGATTTCCCGGTACCTGCTGTCGAGCTTGCCGGCCTGCTGCGGCTTCTGGAGAAAGGAACCGTCAACACAACAAGTGCGAAAAACGTGTTTGAACAGATGCTGGAAACCGGCAAATCTGCGGATCTTATCGTCAGGGAGCAGGGACTTGAACAGGTTTCCGACCAATCGGAACTTGAAGAAACCGTGGACCGGATCCTCGAAGAGAACCCGGACGAGGTGGAAGCCTACCGGAACGGAAAAACCAAGCTTTTCAGCTTTTTCATGGGCCGGGTAATGAAACTGACCAAAGGAAAAGCCGACCCCAAAGTCGTAACCGATATACTTAAAAACAAACTGTAATAAAAGGGGATGCTTTGACGACCATTATTTTGAAACACTTCAGGAAACTTTCAGCAGTCACTGCGGCCGTAACCGTTCTCCTGCTTCTCATGCCGGCGGGACAGACCCATGCAGAATCACGGAAAAAAATCGCCATCGTTCCGTTCACCATCAACTCGGACCGGGATATTTCCCACATCCGGGAGGGAATCCGGCAGATGCTCTATTCCAGGCTTACCTGGGAGGATATCCACACGATCGTCCCCCGAAAAGAGATCATGCCATTTGTCAAAGAAAACAGCAGCCTCGGCGCAAAAGAGTTGGCCGAAAAAGCGGGCGTGAAGACAGGGGCCGACCATGTGATATTCGGCAGTGTCACCGAATTTGCAGGGGCGTTCAGTATTGACGCCAAAATCCTTGAAACGGCTTCCGGCAAGTTAACGCCGTTCTACACCCAGGCCGACCGCATGGAACGGATCATTCCGGAACTCGATCTGATCGCCGCCCGGATCAACAAAGAGGTTTTCAACCGGGAAACCCGGAGTTATGCAAAAATCGAACAGATGAAAGCGGATTCAGAAGAGAGACTCCGTCGGATGAACCCGGAAAAAATGATTCCGTATCAGCAGAGGCAGAGGCGGCAGGAAGACAAACCCATCTGGATGTTCTGGAAATTCTGGGACTGAAACCGGACCTTCAAAAGGCGGTTTACAGTTAACGGTTCACGGTTCACGGTTAAAAAAACGAAGAGTTGAAATCAACATCCTGGTTCATTGGAATAACCTTGAACTGTGAACCTATAACCGTGAACGGTTACGTTGTAAAAGCCGGTTGATACTGCTCACATAATCCGTATTTCTGCACGGCTTGGAAAGATGATCCACGCGATCGTCCACCTCCCGGATCCGGTTGATGGACTCGATGAACTCGAGATTGCCCGAAATAAAGAGGATCGGCAGTTCGGAATTCTTTTCCCGGATATGACTGTAAACGTCCATCCCCACGAAATCTCCCGGCAGGACAAAATCCAGACTCACCAGATCGTATTCGTTTTCCTCAAACAGCCGGACCGCCTCTTGCCCGTCGGAAGCGATGTCCACCCGGTGGTGCAGCGGCTCTTTTTCCAGTATATGCTTCTGCATGCGGCTGATGATCTCCTCATCTTCCACCAGAAGAATCCGTCTTTCCGCCTGAATCTCTGTGTTCACGGTCTCCCGGATCTCTTCGGCGGAAAGCTCCCTGCGGGTCACGGGGAACTGAACCGTAAACCTGGTACCCGCCCCGGCGGTACTTTCAAAAGCAATGTTCCCCTTGTGTTTTTCCACATATTTTTTGACATTGGACATGCCGTAACCGGTGCCTTTCACCCCTTTTTGATACACGCCGGCAGAATCCCGACTGCCCTTGAGGGTAAAAGAGGGGGTATAAATCTCCCTGGCATGCTCTTGGGGAATGCCGCACCCGTTGTCCTCGATTTCGATTTGAATCGTGCCGTCGACAACCGATGTGGTAACCGTCAGAAGCGGGCTGTCCACTTTGCCCATGGCATGGATCGAATTCTGGACAAGGTTCACCAGCATGTGTTCGATCATGGACGCATCCGCCAGTACCCGGGGAATATTCTCGTCCAGGTTTTTCACCACCCGGACCGTCTCGAGCTCGTTTCGAAGCAGGTTCAGGACGAAATCAATGGTTTCGTTGATGTTGACGTATTCCTGTTTGATCTCCTGGTCCCGGGCAAAAGCGATCAGATTCCTGGTAAGGCTTTTTCCCCTTTCGGTGAGATCACATATCAGTTCCAGGGACTCGACCACATCAGAAACCGCCGCGTCTTTCTCCCGGCAGTCAATGAGAGAAAGCTCCGCATTTCCCATGATTCCGGCAAGGATGTTGTTGAAATCATGGGCCATTTTTCCGGCCACCTGACCGATCAGCGCATTTTTGTCCTGTTCCGCCGCCTGTTCCCGTGCCGCGATCATCTCCTTTTCCGCCTCCTTCTGCTCTGTGATATCCGAGATAATGCCTTCAAGTCCAACAAGCTCGTTTTCCAGGGTATACACGCCGACTCCTTTTTCCAATACCCATTTCTCCGCTCCGTCCGCCGTACGGATCCGGTACTCAACATGGAACGGCTCCCTTTGTTCCAGGCCGGCCTGGACCTTTTCCCACACATGATCCCGGTCATCCGGGTGTATCAGGTCTCCGTAGGCAACGGCCCGGTCGTCCACCAGATCCCCGGGGGCGTATCCGGTAAGATACAATGCCCCTTTGCTGATCCAGGACATGGTATAATTCCTGTTGTTGTCGCAACGGTATGCCATGCCGCCGGGAAGGTTGTCGAGCAACCGCTGCAGTCGATGCCGGTTTTCTTCAAGTTCTTCCCTGGACCTGCGGACTTCCACTGTTTGCTCATCCACCATCTCTTTGAGGTAAAGCCGGTGGTTTTCCAGTTTGCTGATGGTGCCCTGCAGCCGGCTTGTCATGGTATTGAAGGATTTGGCGAGCCTGCCCAGTTCATCCTTTGTTGACAACTCGCAGCGGGTGTAAAAATTGCCCCGGGCAATGCTTTCCGCCGTATCAGTAAGGGTCCGGACGGGTTTGGTGAGCGTATTGAACACCGCCCAGATACTCAAAAAGGAGATCACGGCAGCGAGTAGGGCCGTCAGAATGATAATTTTCTCCAAAAGTTCCAGCTGATCGTTTGTATTTTCCAAAAGCCCGGTCAGTTGATCCCGCTTGGTTCTGTTGAGTCCTTCCAGGGTATCGATCATGGTATTGGCAAGCGGGGTGATCCGGTCTCTGAATATCCGCACGGCCTTTGATCGTTTTTCACTGCCGGCGATTTCCAGTATGCCCGGGACGGTCTCCACTATCTTTTCATAATCGGTACGGATCGATTCCACCAGGTTTGCGATATCGGCATCACTCGATTTGCCGAGAGATACCAGACGGTCGAGATTTCCGCCGGTGGAATCGAGATAGGAATCGAGCACATAACGGGAGGATTGCCCTCCTGTTTTGGCATACTCTTTCAGGTTTGAAAGAGCCTTTTCCAGAGAGTTCTTATACTCCAGAAGCGCCCCGAGAAGCTGTATGGTCAAACCGGAAGTACCGTTTCCTTCAATTTTGGACTGGAGGGTCCTGATATACCGGGACACGGACACCCGCAACGACTGGACATCTCTGTTATAAATCCCGAGGGCCGGATAATTTTCCACGGGCTTTTGCCGCAGTTCAAACACTTCATCGGAGTAGCCCTGCCAGTCTTGAAAATCTTTTCCAATCTTTTTTAAGACCTCATAGTCCTTTACAGTGACCATCTCCTTCAGCTCGTCAAACTGTTTAGAAAACCGTTCTTCCGCACGCCGAAAGTCTTCCCGCTGGATTTGTCCTCCCAGGACGAGATACGCCCTCTCTTTTAAAATCATACTCCAGAGCTTCTGCTGAAGGTCCCCCACCTCGCGGGTGACGGGATAAAACTCTTCAACAGAACGGGTAATATCCGAATGGGCCATATACACCGTGTAAAAACAAAGTGTGATGATCAGTATCATGAGGGCCAGCAGAGAACCGAAACCAAAGTTGAGCTTGGCGCTCACATCCATATCCCGGAAAAACTGAAGCTTTCGTTTGACCATTCCGGTCCTTTTTCTGCGTACAGACTGACGAGGTATCATGTGTTCACCCTGTTTTCCGGTCCGTTTATATCCCCTCTTTAAAAAGCTGGTCCGGTTTGCTGGCCGTATCCGGCTTTGGTGTATGTTCAGTGGGGACGGTTCCTTCCTTGAAACATTCAAACACCACGTTCTCGGATTCTTCTATGGGCAGAAGACCGGTTTCCGCATCGATTTTAGCGAACACGACTCCCTCGGGCACGTTGAACGTTCTCACGCTTTTGCCTTCCAGTGCCCTCTGCATATAGCCGAGCCAGATGGGACTTGCCGCCCGGGAACCGGTTTCCATTTTTCCAAGCGGTCCCTCCTGGTCGAATCCCACCCATACACCGGTGGTATATCTCGGGGTATATCCCATGAACCAGGCGTCGAACAGGTTGTTCGTGGTGCCGGTTTTCCCGGCCACGGGCCTTCCCAGCTTCTTCACGCGCCAGCCCGTGCCGTTCTGGACAACCCCTTCGAGAAGATCCGTCATGATGTACGCCGTACTCATATCAATGACCTTTTTCCGCTCGAGATTCGATTGTTCCAGGACATTGCCGTATCTGTCCGTTATCTTGGTGATAAAAACGGGTTTGACCCGGTAGCCCAGGTTGGAAAAAACCGAGTAGGCCTTGACGATCTCGAGAAGAGAAACACCGGAAGATCCCAGTGCAATGGACAGATCACGGTTAATATCTGAAGTGATGCCGAGTTTTCCGGCATAATCGATCACGTAATCGATGCCGATGTCCTTGAGGATTTTGACGGTTACCACGTTCCTGGACTTGGCAAGGGCTGTCCGCAACAGGGTCGGCCCGAAAAATTTTTCATGGTAATTCCGGGGTTTCCAGGTAAAATCCCGTTCTTCATCCTTGAACACCACCGGAGAATCAATGATCACGGTTGCCGGGGTATACCCTTTGTCAAGAGCGGCCGCATAAATAATCGGCTTGAAGGCCGAACCCGGCTGTCTTCTTGCCTGGATGGCCCGGTTGAACTGGCTTCTCCTGAAAT
>JAIPEK010000149.1 GCA_021737205.1 Desulfarculaceae bacterium | reverse complement strand
AGGTGATCTCCCCGGTTTCCCTGACTTTGACCGGTCCCCAGGAATTTTCGATTTTCACGCCTTTCGCCGTGACATGGTCGATCTCCCGCCGCGATGCCGGCATCTCTTGAGGACTTTCCAGGCATACCATTTCCACTTCCGAAGCCCCGTGGTCCGTTGCCGCCGCAGCCACGTCCGATGCTACGTTCCCGCCGCCGATCACCACGACTCTGCCCGACAACACCGGATTTTCCCTCTGGTTCACGCTTTTGAGAAAATCGATTCCCCCGGTGACAAACGGCAGATCGATCCCCTGCATGGGAATCTTTTTGCTCACCTGGGCCCCTGTGGCGATGAACACGGCATCAAAACCCGAGGTCAGAAGATCGGGAATCTGTTCGATTCTCGTTTGCATTTCAATCCTGACGCCGTTTTTTCGAATCCATTCGATTTCCCCGTCCAGGACCTCTTCGGGCAGCCGGTATTCAGGGATGCCGTACCGGAGCATTCCGCCCGGCTTTTCCTTCTCGTCGAAAACCGTCGCTTCATGGCCCATGAGAACCAGATAAACCGCAGCCGTGAGTCCGGCCGGCCCCGCGCCGACAATTGCGACTTTCCGGCCCGAAGGATGGACTTTGCGAAATTCGGGATACGGATTTTTCCGTGCCGCCTGCAGGGCCACGCAGGCTTTCATGGAGCCGATGGTCACGGCCGTGTCGATACAGTTTCTCAGGCAGGCGTCCTCGCAGGGGGCCGGACACACAAGACCGCACACATGAGGGAACGGGTTGTCGTAAATGATGGTTTCAAGGGATTCTTTCCAGCGCCCTGTTCCTGCCAGATTGATGAATCCGGGGATATCGATATGAGCCGGACATGCGCGTTGACAGGGCGGGACCCGTTTTTCGGCAAAACAGGCATGAAAAGCGCATTCCCGGTTGTGGACATGATCGGCAAGCACTTTTCCGTGCACCGTCAGAAGTTTGTTGATCATATCCGCAGCCTGTGTGTCAACTTCCGCCAGAATACCTGCACACCGTTCCAGTTCATTGACCACCGAAGGAGCAGCCGTCCCCACTGTAGCGGCCCGCACCAGTCTTGCGCAGAAAGCGAGCAGACTCTTTTCGCGTCTTTCGCTCCCGGCCAGTTTCCAGCGCCTGTATAGCTTTTGTGCCGCCTCGTTCACGGGGCATCCGTCATGGGGTCGGCTCATGAATTTCTCTTTTTGTACCCGTTTACGGTTTACAGTTATCGGTTCACGGCCGAAAAAAACAAAGATCAGATTAATTCAAGACTTGAAGTCAATATCTAAAAGGCTTCAATCATTGCACAGTTCATTGAAAAAACCGTGAACTGTGAACCGACAACCGTGAACGGTTACCTCTTTTTTTACGGTTGGTCTCTTCCGGACAGTGCCGCTTTCAGTTTTTTCCCCTGCTTTTTCCTTGCCGCGCTCCCGTTTTTCTGTTTGTCTTCAAACCGGAGGGCGCCGGCGTCGCAGAACCGGACGCACTGGGGATCCCCTTGGCACTGTTCGCACTTGATCACCTTTTTGTCCACAAAATCGTACATCATCAGGCCGAACGGGCAGGCTGCGACACACATCCTGCATCCGATGCACCGGTCGTAATTCACGGTCACAACGCCCGTATCCGGATTTTTTTCCAGGGCGTTCACCGGACAGACTTCCCTGCACATGGGCGTATCACACTGCTGGCAGGCCATGGGGACTACAACACCTTGTGTTTCCCAACGCATTACTTTTATCCTGGCCCGGTACGGATTCACCACGTTCTCGTTCACCACCGAGCATACCTGTTCGCATATTCTGCAGCCCGTGCAGATCTCCGGGTCGATCACAAGTACTTTTTCCATTGGATACTCCCTGGTTTATATTGTATCAAGGCCCAGCTCTTTCAGTTTTTCCGGCGTGGGCACCCCGTTTTCATCCCAGCCGCGCAGCCGGTAGTATTCATCCAGCATGAGCCGAAATTTTTCGCGGTCGATACAGCGGCCCCGGACCACGGGCAGGCCCTCGGGCACAGGTTCGTCAAAATACCGGTCCGAAAGGGTGTCCTCGCTCCGAGTCAGCCCCTCCCGGATGTTGAACAGCCGCTCCAGGGTATACCCCCGTTCCGCCACCTCCCATATCTCTTCAGGGGTAAACGAAAGTCCGGTATTCACCCGGATCAGTTCGGGCCACTCCTGGAAACACGGCATGTTCGGCCCCAGGAAAACCGTATGGTACTTGCAGATTCCGAGACAGTCCACCGCCTCATAGCAGTGCTCCTGCCACAGCACCTGCCAGGGTTTTCCCTCGTAATCCCGGTAGTCCGACGTCAGGGGGCCGTCATACGGAATCGGGTTCGAGTACACCTTCCTCAGGAACGGTTCCGGCAGGTGATACAGATCAATGGCCGGCCTGCCCCTGAGGTGATCCGACCCTCTGGAGGAGACCGCCACGTTGAGGGCAAGGGCCGGGGTCGGCCGCTCGTCCGAATGCAGGTTGCTCATACCCTTGACGTGAACCAGGTATCGGAGCGAATCCTTTCCGATCCGCCGGGCCGCCTCCAGCGGGGCATCCGCAAGTATATCCCCGATGCCTTCCCGGTTGGCGATTTTATGGATCAGCTCGATCACGGCCTCGTCGTTTCCCCAGGTCAGATCCATACCGCCGGTGTCTTCTCTGGTGAGGATACCCTTCTCGAAAAGTTCCATGGCCCAGGCCATCATGCTGCCGGTCTCCAGGTTGTCCAGGCCGTAGTAATTTACCAGGTGATTTCCGGTCAGCACGGTGGTCTTGCTGCGGCATCCGACTTCCGCCCCGAATGCGCCCAGTGATGTATATTCCGGGCCTTCGTCATAAATGCCCTTGTATTTTCCCTCCCGGATCACGTACTTTCCCCGGCAGTGGACCTGGCAGCCGAAACATCCGGCGGTCCCGACGATATCCTCTTCAATGGATTCGGGCTCGATATCGTCGGCGTCGGAGAGCTGGTTGGACTGGAAATTTCTCGTTCTCACAAGGCCCGTACTGTTGGTCACTCCCCAGATAAACGGCGTACCCAGCTTCTGCATGGTTTTGGACACTTTGGCCGACGTCACCTGGTCGATGATTTTCCTGTTGTATTCCAGGGCCATGAGCGGATCATGGAGTTTGATATCAAGGGTGCCCTTGGCGGCCACGGCTTTCAGGTTCTTTGATCCCCATACGGCCCCTATGCCGGTTCTTCCGGCCGAGTTTTTGATGGAGGTCCGGATGCAGGCGTATTTCACCAGGTTTTCCCCGGCCCGGCCGATGCACAGGGTCTTGACATCGTCGTCGCCGAGTTCGTCCACGATCATCTGCTGTACGGTTCTTGTATCCGTTCCCCACAGATGTTCCGCAGGGCGGATTTCAATGCTGTCGTTCGTCAAGTACAGGTATACCGGCTTTTCCGCCTTTCCCGTGATCACCAGGTGATCGAAGCCGGCAAGCCGCATCTCCGGGCCGAAGAACCCGCCGATGTTGGCCGAGCCCACATACCCGGTCAACGGGGATTTCGCCGCCACATGGGTCCTGGCGGACGCGGATGCCAGGGTGCCGGTCAGAAGACCGGCGCTTACGATGGCTGCATTGCCGGGCCCCAGCGGATCCACCCCTTTCTCCGTGTTCCTGTAAAGAAGATAAATATCAAGTCCCCTGCCGCCGATGTATTGTTTTCGCAATTCCTTGGAAATCGTCTCCGTGCGGATCTCTCCCGTGGTCAGGTTGATATACGCGATCTTCCTGGATAGAGCCATGGCCTAATCTCCCTGTTTTTTCATTTTCTCTCTGGAGAGTTTCTCGTGCTGATCCCACACCGGCCCCCGGATGCGGGGTTCGGTCGGGCTGAACCACCAGATTCTCCAGGCATAACCGCAGTTTTCGCAGGTGAACGTCTCCGCCCCCCTGGGCGGTTTCACACGGGTGAAACAGTAAAGACATCTGAACTGACCCGTGGTTCTGTCTTTGACGCCGTTTGAGCCGGATTCCGACATGGCAACCCTCCTTTACAAGAGACTTGAAACAAGAGACAAGAAGCTCCCTCATCCAGGTTTTTATATGAAAGAACAACATTTTTTACCATGAAGGCCTTGAAGGAACTGAAGTAAAACCTTCATGAACTTCATGCTCTTCATGGTGATCTTTCATCATTCGTTGTGATGCTGCATCATCATGGGGGTTATTAAAAAAGCTACAATGTCTTTCGGATATTAATGAAATTGCTTCTTTCAAATCCCAGGGATTTAAAGTACGAGAGAATGTCGAGCGAATCCCACAGAACCGATGTATAGATATGCTTGATCCCGACTTCCCTGTACTTTTCAAATACTTTTTCGGCAAGCATTTTTCCGATCCCCCGGTCCATGTGGTCCGGATGTACACCGAAAGATATGATCCATGCACTCTTTTCAAGGCCGAATCCGGCATGGATCACCCGGCTGATCATATATCCGACCACGCTGTCATCGATCTCGGCCACAAAACAGGCATCCTCATTGTTCTGGATTTCCTGCTCCAGTATTTTCTCGATTTCCCTGCTGTCCTCCTGGTTGGTGATGGAGCGGTTGATCTGCTGTATCGCTTCAGAGTCCGATTCTTTGAGTGGCCTTATGAATACCCTTGTTTCCAATTTCAACCTCGTCTCAGTCTATTTTAACGATTTTCACGGTATGCCCGACCCAGTTCGGCGGAAGGTATATCCTGCCGCTGTTCCCGCTGGATTTTACAACCTTCTCCACCATCTCTTCCCCGTATATCTCGAACTTGACTTTCTGGTACTGCCTCTCCTCGGTAGCAGGCGGTTTTCCAGAGTTTGAATTTGATTTTTTCATTTTTTTTCCAGCAAGATTATCAGATTCATGGTTAAATATTAGCTACAATGTATTTTTTTCTCCGGTAAAAGTCAATCATTTTATTTTCCTTCTCCCGTTTCCCGCCTGCCGCCTATCCGATCAGATCAGGCAGAAACGTGGCAATGGAAGGAAAGGCGATCAACAGTGCCACAGCTACAATCAGCGCGAGCAGAAACGGAATGATCCCGATGAATATCTCTTCTAACGGAATGTCTTTTGCGATTCCCTTGACAATGTAGGCATTGACCCCAACAGGCGGGGTGATGATCCCCATCTGGGTGATCAGGACGATGATCACCCCGAACCACACCAGGTCATACCCCAGATTGCTGACAATGGGATAGAATATGGGAATGGTCAGGGTAATGAGGGCCAGTGCATCGATAAAGCATCCGCCCACCAGATAAATCAGGCAGATGACCCCCATTATGGCCCATCCGGGCAGTGCCAGTCCTGCCACAAACTCGGCGCTTTCCATGGGGATCCTCGTCAGTGCCAGAAACCGTCCGAAAATGGTGGCCCCGGCCACCAGCATGATCACCATGCAGGACGTCTTCAAGGTGTCATACACGGCATTCAGCAGATTTTTGAACGAAAGTTTCCGCTGGACAAGGGCAATGATCAGAAGGGAACAGGACCCTACGGCGCCGGCCTTGGTGGGAGTGAAAAATCCGAAAAAGAGCCCTCCCATCACAAGAAAAAACACAAGAATGGTTTCCCAGATCTCGAGAATGGCAACCCCTTTCTGACGGAGGGTGAATTTTTCCCCTTTTCTCCCTTCCGAAGGATACATGGTACAGTAAGCCATGATGGCCAGGATAAACAGGCCGGCCACAAGAAAGGCGGGAATTATCCCGGCAATGAAAAGCTCTCCGATGGAAAGCTGGGTCAGAATACCGTAGATGATCAACACCACGCTGGGCGGCATCAGGATGCCGATCCCTCCGCCTGCAGCCACGCTGCCCGTGGCAATGCGGTTGCCGTAATTGTATCTCTGCATCTCAGGCAGCCCGATGGTGCCCATGGTGGCGGCGGTGGCCGTAGTGGACCCGCAGATGGCGCCGAAGGCGGTGCAGGCCCCGATGGTGGCCATGGCTAGGCCGCCCCGGACACTTCCCATGATCGTGTAC
>JAIPEK010000148.1 GCA_021737205.1 Desulfarculaceae bacterium | reverse complement strand
TGGGAGAAACCGCGTTGGGAAGGGCATGTTTCACGATAATCCTCGAGCGGCTCAATCCCTTGAGTTCCGCCATTTCAATGAACGGGCTGTAAATCACGTTGATGATGGACGCCCGGGTCAACCGCAGCATGTGCGCCATGACCACAAGTGTCAACGTAATGCAGGGCAGCATGATGGAGTGGATTTTCTCCACAAGATCCATCTGGGCGTTGATGCTGGTCATGCTGGGAAACAGGGGAATTTGTACCGAAAAGATTGCGATCAGGACATATGCCACAAAGAACTCGGGCAGTGAAATGGTGGTGAGCGTGGAGGTACAGATGAACCGGTCGAACAGTGAATTGCGGTACAGAGCCGCCAGAAGCCCCAGCACAATGGAAAGCGGCACAGAGATCAGTGCCGCGGACAGCGCCAGAAACAGTGTATTCTGGAAACGCCATCCGATAACCTTGGCCACCGGCCGACCATTGGTGAGCGAGTTGCCCAGATCCCCTTTCACAAAATTGCCGAGCCAGGTGAGATACCGTACATGGGGCGGAAGATCGAGCTTGAGCTCTTTCCGGAACGCCTCGACGGTCTCCGGGGTGGCCCTCTGCCCGAGGATCGCCTCGGCGGCGTCCCCGGGCAGAAGTTCAACACCCATGAATATGATAACCGATATGGTGAAGAGGGTCAAAAAACCGAACATACACCGTTTGATTAGTATAGTGGAAATGGAATCCATAGAATTTCTTTACCCGTTATTTTTTCATCCACCAGCGTTCCGTGAGTTTCATGCCGTCAAACTCCCAGTTCGCCGCCACCTTGTTGTGACCGAGCCTGTCGGACGCCGCGGTGAGGTAGTCGGCAAACACGGGCACCACAACGCCGCCTTCGTCCTTGAGGATTTCCTGCATCTCGGTATACATGGCCTGGCGCCTGTCCGTATCCAGTTCGGCCCGAGCCTTTGTGAGAAGCTCGTTGAACCTCTTGTGGGAAAAGTGGGTGGCGTTCCAGGCCGCGCCTTCCGCGTAGCCGACCGAGAACATGGAGTCCGCAGTGGGTCTTCCGCCCCAATAGGAGAAGCACCAGCCCTTCTTGGTCCAGACATTGCTCCAGTAACCGTCGGACGGTTCCTTGACCACCTCGATATTGATGCCCGCCTCTGCCGCGGTTTCCTTGTACAGGACCGCCGCGTCCACCGCGCCGGAGAAGGCCGCATCAGAGGTGTGCAGCTTGAAGGTTTCGTTCTCCATTCCCGCTTTTTTCAGATAAAACTTCGCTTTGTCCGGGTCATACTGCCGCTGGGGCAGGTCCGCGTAAAAACTGGTGATCTTGGAAATCGGATGGTCGTTGCCCACATATCCGTATCCCTTGAGCACGAGCTTGAGCATTTTTTCCCGGTCGATGGCGTGCTTGAGGCCCAGCCGAACGTTGTTGTCGTTAAACGGGGCCATGTCGGTCCGCATGGGAATGGTGTAGTGCATCGGACCGCCCAGACTCAGGGTCTGGATGCCCGGCATTCTTTCGAGAAGATGGAATGTTTTCACGTCGCACCGGTTCATGACATGGATGCGCCCGGTTTTGAGCGCGTTGGTCCGGGAGCTTACATCCGAAATTCCCAGCATCTCCACTTCATCAAAATAGGGGAGCCTCTCTTTGAAATAGTTGGGATTCCGCTTGGCGTAAAACCGGACCCCGGGTTCATAGGATTCGAAAATAAAAGGCCCTGTGCCGATGCCTTTTTCAAACTCATCTCCACTGGTGCCGGCGGGCACGATGGAAAAATGGTAGTCGCTGAGGATGTACGGAAAGTCGGCATTGCCCTCGTTGAGTTCAAAGATCACCGTGTATTTTCCGTCCGCCCGGATGTTCTTTATGGGTTTCGCCACCGCTTTGGCTGCAGATTTGGAATCCTCCCCCATATGGTACTGGAACGAGTAGATCACATCCTCGGATGTCATGGTTTTGCCGTTGTGAAATTCCACCCCTTTTCTCAGTTTGACCACCCACTGTTTTGCATCCGGGGAAGCTTCCCATGATTCGGCAAGCTCGGGGACCGGTTCATTGTCCGGGCTCATCTCCACCAGGGCATTTCTCAACGCCACGTTTACGTTCTGGGGCATGGTCTGGGAAAGTTTGCCCACATCCAGGGAGTCCGTGGTGGAGCATCCTCCGATCCCCATTTTGAGAAGCCCGCCCTGCCTGGGTGCGGCCGCTTGTGCCCCTCTGGGCAGAATGATCGGAGAAGCTGCGGCGTAAAGCCCCATTGCCGCGGCCCCGGAGATGAACTGCCTTCGGGTCAGCCCCTTGTTTTCAAAATCGTGGTTGGAATTGTTGTTGTCCGTCATGGTACCTCCTTTTGCTGTTTCAAGATGATCATGCTTTGCATATTATCCCTGCAGCAACCAAGCATGCGGGTGTCAAAACCCTTTATTCGGTATTCCTTTTTATTGTTTCAGTGTATTCTTACCCCCTGGTTCATAAGTTCCGCCTGAACGTTCCGGATATCCACCTGCCGCAGCGGCACATCCTGCCGGACCGATTCGGCGGCAGCCGCTCCAGCTCCCTGGCCGGTGACCGTACAGCACATCATCTGCCGGGTGGCGGCGAAAGCGATCCGGTCCGCGGACACGCATCTCCCGGCCACAAGGAGATTTTCCACTTTCTTCGGCACCATGACCCGGTAGGGGATCTGAAAATACCGTCCCGTGGTGGGCAGGATCACAACCTTGTAGGCATCGAGGAATTCCGGGCAGATCCCGATGGAGTCGTCAAACCGCGCCTGGTTTTTCACATCCTGTTCCGTGATCGTATATTCGCAGGTGATTTTTCGCGACTCCCGTGTACCGATGGAGGAACAGAGGGTGCGCAGCCTGGATTTTTCAAATCCAGGGGTGTATTTTTTCATGGCCCGGGCCGCCCATACCGCATATCTGCGTCCCGTGATCTCTGCACGGGTCAGGTCCCGGACATCGGTGCAGTCGATTTGAAATACATGGGCCACGTTGATATGGGTGGCTTCCCCCGCGTCCGTAAGCCCGTCCCAGTACCCGAAAATGGTGGCATCCTCGGGAATCTCTCCCGCAGCCCTGGCTTTTTGAAACGGTTCTGCAAGATAGGTAGTGAAGACATCGTCTTCCTTGCCGCTGGTATGATCGGCCCAGTCACTGATCGAGGCGGGTTTTTCCTTGACATGCTCGAGAAAACGCTTTGTATCCACGCCGCTGATCCCGAAACTCGTGGTTACCTGCATGAGCCGGTCCACATCTTCCATCATGTACGGCGCACCGGCCCGGAAGGCGACATCCGCATCCCCGGTGGCATCGATGATCCGTTCGGCAAGAATCACCCTTCTTCCGGATTTGCTTTCGGTGACCACCCCTTTCACGGCATTCCCTTCCATGACCACGTCAACCACCATGCAGTGAAGAAGGGGCCGGACCCCGGCCTCTTCGATCAGAAGATCGGCTACATATTTGAACATATCCGAGTCCAGGAGCTCGGCGTCCCCTTCCGGGTCCGGAAGGGACGCGTCCATTTCCCCGGCCCTCTTTTCCAGCTCTACGCCGATGCCGCCGGCGTCCACTGTCTGTTTTCCGCGGTACCAGGCAATGGTGCCCACCATTGCCTGGGTGATATTTCCGCCGAAACAGCCGTACCGTTCCAGGATCATGGTATCGGCACCGGATCTTGCCGAGGAAAGGGCGGCTGAAAGACCTGCCGGCCCGCTTCCCACCACAAGGACATCGGTTTTGTCCAGTACTGGTGTTTTGCGGGCCGGCTCCTTGTGATACATCATGATCAGCTCTTCAGCACGACTCTCAACGCCTTCATGAGCCGGTCAATGTTTTCTTTTCCGGCCGTATGTCCCATGATGCCGATCCGCCAGATCTTGCCGGCAAGGGGTCCGAGTCCGGCGCCGATCTCGATCCTGTGATCCTCGAGAAGCTGCTTGCGTACACTTGCCTCGTCCACACCCTCCGGGATCTTGACCGCGTTCAGCATGGGCAGCCGGAAGTCCTTGTCCACGAACATCTCGATTCCGATGGATTCAAGGTTGTCTGCAAGCTGCAGGTGGACCTCCATGTGACGGTCGAACACGTTTTCCAGGCCTTCGGTAAGGATATTGACAAGACTCTGGTACAGACCGTACAGCATGTTAATCGGAGCGGTATGATGATAGGCCCGCGAGCTGCCTTCCCAGTAGTTGACGATCATGGAGAGATCGAGATACCAGTTGGGCACCTTGGTTTTGCGGTTTTTGAGCTTGTCCACGGCCCGGTCCGAAAAGGTGATGGGAGACAGGCCAGGCGGGCAGGAAAGACATTTCTGGGTCCCGCTGTACATGGCGTCCACGTTCCACTCATCCGCTTTCACCGGTATCCCGCCGAGACTCGTGACCGTGTCCACCAGATACAGGGTGTCCGTCCCTTCCAGGAGCTTTGCCACCTCTTCCACCGGGTTGCGGACCCCTGTGGAGGTTTCCGCATGCACGATGCCCACGATGGTGTAGGATTTTTTATCGAGTTTTTCTTTGACCTTTTCCGGTATTACCGGTGTGCCCCATTCAAACTCCACCACATCCACGTTCGCGCCCAGCCTTCCGGCCACATCTTCCATGCGCATGCCGAAAACGCCGTTCTTGATGATCAGCACGTCATCGCCCGGCTCCACGAGGTTGACAAAGCAGGTTTCCATACCGGCCGATCCGGTGCCGGAAACCGGAATGGTCAGCCGGTTATCCGTTTTCATCAGTTCCTGGAGAAGCTGTTTGATCTCATCCATGATCGAGATGAACTTGGGGTCGAGATGGCCGATGGTGGGCTTTGAAAGCGCCTGGTACACCTCGGGGAAGACGCAGGAAGGCCCGGGTCCCATCAGCATGATTTCTTCAATTGAATCCAGTTGGTTTGTCATAGTCTTTCCACCTTCTTTTCCGATTTTGATTTCTCTGTGTTTCCATACCCGGCCCCGGCATATCCGCTTCTTCAATGAGGTCCATGTCCATGCGGCTTCGGATTTCTCTTCCAACGTCCGTTGAAGCGATATGCCCCTTTTCACTGCCTGTTTTTCACAAACGAGGCGCACATGCCGGCATGTTCTCTTGCAAGGCTTCTTGCAAGCTCCACATTCTCATCCGCGATGGCGTCCAGTATGGGCCTGTGTTTTTCCATGGCCGCCTTTCGATCTTCTATACTCTTTGCGTACTGGGTCAGGAAAGCCCGTATCTGACTGTAGAGCGCCTGGTACATGGCAATGAAAAACTGGTTCTCCGACAGCCGGACAAGGGCGAAGTGAAAGTTGTAATCCTGTTCGGCAAAAAGGTCGGGATCGTTCAGAATCTCTCCGCTGCAGTCCAGCTGATGGTTCAGGTATTCGATCTGCTCGTCCGTTCGGCTTTCGGCGATTTTCCCGGCAATTTCAGACTCGATCAGGGTTCTCGCCTCCACCAGATCGTTCATGCGGCCGGCGTCATACTGCGGAAAAAGGGGGATCAGCACATCGTCCAAAGCGGAGATACTGATGGTATCGGACACGTACGCCCCTTTTCCGTGCCGGACCCGGATGATGCCCAGCGCGGCCAGGCGGGCAATGGCCTCCCGGAGGGTCAGACGGCTGACCTCATACTCTTCGAGCAGGACCGTTTCGCTGGGAAGCCGGGCCTGGGGACCGAACTCGCCGTTTCGGATTCTTTCTTTCAAGCTTTCCACAACCGCCTGGACAGCGGTAACCTTCTTTACGGGAAGTGCCATAACCTCTCCTTATCCGGTTCCATCTCCTGATACTGAACCTACTCATAGTACTCATATGATAAGTTGTCAAGGAAAATTTTATAAGTCCGATTCATATATCCGTCCTGGTTTTTATGCCAGCGCGATCGCATGAAATTATTTTCTTTCTTTCAAGCCGGCTTTCGAGCCGTTCTCGTGAACTGATAAGGGTTCATGGCACAGGCAGAGGCAGCAGACGATCCGGTATAACCTGTAGCGGATTTCAATGTCGGTCGGTTTCCGGCCACACGACGTGGCCGGAAAC
>JAIPEK010000147.1 GCA_021737205.1 Desulfarculaceae bacterium | reverse complement strand
AATCCATGTCAGAAGGGGCACTTCTTATCAGGACAGGCTGGAGGCGCTCAAAGAACAGGGCGTCGGGCTCTCGCTTGAACTCCATGACAACCTGCCCACGGAGGAACTGATCCGCATGGTCCAGGAGAGACAAATCAAGTTCACCGTGGCGGATACCAACATCGCCCTTCTCAACCGCCGATACTATCCGGACATCCGGATCGGAATCCCGATCCAGGAGAAAGAATCCCTGGCATGGGCGGTGAGAAAAACGGACACCGAGCTTTTGAAACGGATGAACCTGTTTCTGCTGGAAATCCGGAATAACGGCACCCTTGAATCGCTGTACAACAAATACTACGGCAACCTGAACGATTTTGACTACTTCGATGTCAAAAAGTTTCACCAACGCATCAACACAAGGCTTCCCGAATACAAGGATTTTATTCAAAAGCAGGCGGACAAACACGGACTTGACTGGCGGCTGGTAACTGCCGTAATATACCAGGAATCACATTTCAACCCGAATGCCAGAAGTTTTACCAACGTCAGGGGGATGATGCAGGTCACCATGGATACGGCCGAGGAAATGGGTATTGACAACAGACTCAATCCCCACCAGAGTATAAAAGCCGGCATCAAATATCTCAAAACGATGTTCAACCGGTTTGAAGAAATTGAAAACAGTCACCAGAGAATGCTGTTTGCCCTTGCAAGCTACAATATCGGGTACGGCCATATCAAGGACGTCCGCAAAGTTGCTTCCCAAAGGGGCCTGAATAAAAACAAATGGACGGATGTGAAAACCCTGCTTCCCCTTCTCACCCAGCGGAAGTTTTACAAAAAAACGGAACACGGCTATGCAAGGGGCCGGGAGCCGATACGGTATGTTGAACGGATCATGACCTACTACGACATACTCAAACAGAAATCAACCCAAGAGGAGACCTAACAGATTTAATGACCAGAAAAATACTTATCAACGCACTTGACCCGGATGAAACCAGAATTGCATCCGTCAGGGACAACAAGCTTGAACAGTTTGAAATTGAAACATCTTCAAAGGAAGTCACCCAGGGCAATATTTACAAAGCGTCCGTGGTTCGAGTGGAACCCAGTCTGCAGGCGGTTTTCGTGGACTACGGAGCGGAAAAAAACGGATTTCTTCAAAAACAGGAAATCCACAGCGACTATTTCCAGGATACGGAATCGGGCAAACCCAGCCTGTCCAACCTGATTAAAAAGGGGCAGGAGCTGATTGTCCAGGTGATAAAAGACCCCATTGCCCATAAAGGAGCGATGCTGACCACCTTTGTCAGCCTCCCGGGAAGGCACGGGGTGCTGATGCCGGGGAACGAAACCAAGGGAATTTCCAGAAAAATCGAAGATGAAAAGGAAAGAAAGCGGCTTTTGAATATCGTCAACAAGATGAATGTTCCGGAAGGATTCGGCTTTATCGTTCGAACCGCCGGAGAGAAAGCCACCAAAACCATGCTGGTAAACGACCTCAAATATCTGACCCGGATCTGGAACAGCATCAATTCCAAGGCCGTCAAAAGCAAGACCCCTTCCCTTCTGTACCGGGAGCAGAACTTTATCATCCGCTCGATCCGGGATTATTTCACCAACGATGTCAATGAAATCCTCATTGACAACCCGGAGGTGTACAAAGAGGTTCTGGATTTTATCGGCATCATCGCTCCGACGCACAAAAAGAACGTCAAACAGTTCAACGGCGCCAAACCGATTTTTACAAAATACCAGCTTGAAGAACAGATCGCCTCCATCTACAAGCAGACCGTGCCGCTGAAATCAGGGGGGTTTCTCTCCATCAACCAGACCGAGGCGCTTGTGGCCATTGACGTGAACTCGGGAAAATCCACACAGAAAAAGAGTATTGAAGCAACCGCGCTTCACACCAATCTCGAAGCCGCCGAAGAGGTATCAAGGCAGTTGAGGCTGAGGGATATGGGCGGACTGATCGTGGTTGACTTCATCGACATGAAGGAAAAAAAACATAAAGCCGATGTCACAAAAACCCTTAAGACGCAAATGAAAATGGACAAGGCCAAGTCCAAGGTGGGTGGACTTTCCCAGTTCGGTCTCCTTGAAATGTCAAGGCAGCGGATCCGGCCGGCGATTACTTTCGGAAGCTATGAGACCTGCGCACACTGCAACGGCAGGGGACATGTCCCCTCGGCCGAAACCCAGGGGCTTGCATTTCTCCGCAAGATGGACCATAAAGGCAGCAAGAATGATGTTGAAACTCTGAAAGGCATCGTCCCCCCCGCGGTTGCGGAATACCTTCTCAACAAAAAAAGGGAAGAGCTCATTGCCATTGAAACCAAGCGGAACGTGTCCATTATCATCATGGGCGATCCGGAGATAATTCCCGGAGACGGGAAAGTTGTTGTCAACCAGCAGCAGTAATAAAATGAAAGGTGCCCGTTCACGGTTTACAGTTATCGGTTCACGGCCGAAAAAAACAGAGAGCAGCTTAATTCAAGAGTTGAAATCAATGGAAAAACTGTGAACTGTGAACCGACAACCGTGAACGGTTATAATGAAAGTTTCTTGACATGGATGTTTCTTTTGTGTAATTGAAACATTCGCTGACTTTTTAGCACAAGGGGGAAATATGCCTGAAATGAAAAGGGGAAAAAGCCGCTGGATTCTTGCAGGGGCTGCGGCGGCTTTGATACTGGCAGGTCTCCTCGTGTTTTTCAGCCTCTATTCCCCGGAACGCAAAGAGGCGCAACCCAACGGACGGGCGGAGTCCGGCGACTCAAAATCCACCGGTCCGGTCCGCGGGAGTTCCATGGATCAAAAGAAGAGGCAAAAAAACGATCAATCCTTTGTGGACAAAGTACCTGCTGATGAAGCAGGCTTGGCTGAAGAAGACGTCATTGAAATTCCCTCGATCGATTACCGGTTTCTCGATAAAGGGACCGAACTTGGAAAGATGATGAAGCAGAGGAAAGAAAAATTCGGACTTACCGACTCGGTGGACCTGATTGTAAAATCCGATGAGAGCTTCACCATTGGCGATCATAAAATCTCCATGGAAAAAATCATCGAAAAAGCCGCCGTGAAGCGCGGAGAGATATATGAAGCCGAAATCGAGGGAACGGACACCCGGGCTGACGACGGCGTCCGGGAGTACGGGATCTATGTGGTTCAGCCCGGAAACAATGTCTGGAATATCCATTTCAATATCATAAAAGATTACTACAACTCCCGGGGCATATCAGTGGAGCCGAAAGCCGACGAACCCGATGAAGCCGGCATGAGTTCCGGTGTCGGAAAGATTCTCAAGTTCTCTGAAAAAACGGTGATCATCTACAACCTTGCCCGGGACAGAATCGATACGAATATCGACCTGATTCAGCCTTTGAGCAAGATCGTGGTGTACAACCTGAGCAGGGTTTTCACCCTGCTGGAGCAGATATCATATAAAAACGTGGACAGGGTGAAATTCGACGGTAAAACCCTCTGGATTACCACGGACAAATCGTAAACACACATAATTATTTATTTTGGAGGTACTATTTTGATTGAAACAGCATTTGCAATGGGACAGGCAGGAGGCCAGGCACAGGGTCCGGGCGGAATAGCAGCATTCATGCCGCTGATCATTCTATTCGTGATTTTTTACTTTCTTCTGATACGCCCCCAGCAGAAACGCGCCAAAGAACACAAAGCCATGGTCAGCAACCTGAAAAAAGGAGACCGTGTGATTACGTCCGGCGGCATCCACGGCACCATCGCTTCTCTGGATGAAACAACGCTGACCCTCGAAATTGCGGAAAAGACCAAAATCAAGGTCAACAGGGGAAATGTGGCGGGTCTGGCCGGAGGTTCCTCCCCCGAGACCACCAAAGAGGACACCAAAAAAGATAAGAAAAAAGAATAACCGCTAACTTACTTTAGGAGCAAACAGATTGAAACTGACGTGGAGGAAAATTCTTATAGCAGTGGTGTTGAGTGTGGCGCTGGTTTACTGCCTGCCCACCCTGTTTCCCGGCTGGTGGCCCCATAAAACCATCAATCTCGGCCTTGATCTCCAGGGAGGGATGCATCTTGTACTGGAAGTGGAAACCGAAAAAGCAGTGGAATCAACAGTTGAACGGACCATTTACGAGATCAAAAAAGAACTGAGAGAAGAAGGAATTACTCATTCGGGGATCGAGCGGACTCCTTCAAATAAAATCCATGCCACGCTCGGCACGGGCAGTGATATCGATGGATTCAACGAAATTATTGCAGACGAGTTCGGCAATCTGGAGGTCGATTCGTCCGGCGAATCCGGCGGAAAAACGGAGATGGTGCTCACCCTTCCCGAGAAGGAAAGCAAGGATATCAGGAAAATGGCCACGGAACAGGCACTGGAGACGATCCGGAACCGGATAGATGAATTCGGAGTCAATGAGCCGGATATCCGCATCCAGGGAGATAACCGCATCCTGATTCAGCTGCCCGGCATTAAGGACACTTCAAGGGCCAAGGACCTGATCGGCAGAACCGCCCAGCTCACCTTTCAGCTGGTGGATGAAGAACACGGCGTGCAGGAGGCCTTGAAAGGGAATCCGCCGGTTGGAGATGAAATCCTCTACCAGCACAAGGAAGACCCGGCCACCGGCAAGGTGAACAAAATTCCGTTTCTCATTAAAAAACGGGCCCTCCTGGACGGCAGCATGCTCACCGACGCCCGCGTTCAGTTCGATCAATTCAACCAGGCCCAGGTCGGCATCGAATTCAACAGAAAAGGATCGAGGATTTTCGAGAAGATCACAGGGGAAAACCTGAACAAAAGACTGGCGATCGTGCTGGATGACAAGGTGTATTCGGCCCCGACCATTCAGTCGGAAATCGCCGGAGGCAAAGCCGTTATAACGGGACGGTTCACAACTCCCGAGGCAAGGGACCTCGCCATAGCCCTGCGGGCCGGGGCTCTGCCGGCTCCAGTCAAAATTATCGAAGAGAGGACAGTGGGGCCGACCCTTGGGGCCGATTCCATCCGACAGGGCCTGACTTCCATGGTCATCGGCGGTGCATTCGTGATCATTTTCATGGTGATATACTACCGGAGAGCCGGGGTAATAGCAGACACCGCCCTGATTGCCAATATCCTGCTGATCGGCGGCGGGCTGGCTGCATTCCAGGCCACCCTCACACTTCCAGGCATCGCAGGCATCATACTGACCATCGGAATGGCGGTGGATGCCAACGTGATCATTTACGAAAGAATCAGGGAAGAGACAAGGGCGGGGAAAACCCCGACCGCAGCGGTGAACGCCGGATTTGACCGTGCCGCTTTAACCATTTTGGATGCAAATGTCACAACGCTGATCGCCGCCATTGTTCTGTTTCAGTTCGGCACCGGCCCGGTCAAGGGGTTTGCAGTGACATTGAGTCTCGGCATTATTTCCAGTCTCTTTACCGCACTGATTCTGTCCAAGGGGATTTTCGAGTTCATACTGGAAAACAGACAAGTCAAACAACTGAGCATATAAAAGGACAAACCGCAATGCAAATAATTAAATACGGGATGAATATTGATTTTCTGGGTAAACGAAAATTCGGATTTATCGTTTCCGTCATCCTGATCCTACTCGGTGCAGTTTCCCTTTTGATCCACCAGGGCCCCAAGCTCGGCATCGATTTTGCCGGCGGCACCATCGTACAGGTCAAATTCAGCCGGGATGTCTCCATCAATGACATAAGAGAGGGCCTTTCCGACATCGGTCTTGCAAGCTCGTCCGTGCAGAATTTCGGGATGGAAAACTCACATGAATATCTGATACGGACCAGCCGGCCGGAAATGACCGGCCAGGGATTTGCCGGTTCCATAGAACAGGCGCTCGAGGAGACCACCGGCTCGGTTCCTGAAATCCGGCGGATTGAAATGGTCGGACCCCAGGTGGGAAAGGATCTTAGAAAAAAAGCGCTTCTGGCGATTTTTTATTCCCTTTTGTTCATTACCATCTACATTTCCGGCCGGTTCGAGCTGAAATGGATTATCTCCGGTCTTACGGCAGGTGCCCTGATGTGCGCGGTATATTTTCTGTCGATTTTCAACATGAGCATGCCGATCCTGATTACGGCGGCGTTG
>JAIPEK010000146.1 GCA_021737205.1 Desulfarculaceae bacterium | reverse complement strand
GCGGCGACTCGAATGGATTCGGCGGGCAGAACGCAAGGGGCCAAAACCAGCAGGAAAATCAGGAAAACGGTCCGGATGTGCTTTTTCATAAGCTCCTCACGGCTGGATGATCCCATGGTATACCGATCCAAAGTTTTCAAATTTCAAAATGACAGCGGATTTGTTCACAGGATCTCCATGGCTGTTGAAAGTGATATCGCCCGTGACTCCTTCGAAGCCGCGGATGCGTGAAAGACTGTCCCGGATCCGCGCCCGGTTCAGGGAACCTGCGTTTTTTACAGCCCTGGCAAACACCATGACGGCATCATAGGTGAGGGCCATTGCAGGCTCGTTGGAAAGTTTTTTACCGATCATATCCTGGTATGTTCTGACAAACCACCTGCTTTTTTCTCGCGGGAGGTCCTTGTGCCATTGGCTGATATAATAATTGCCGTGAATCGATTGTCCGCCGTAGTCGTACATTTTGTCCAGCCATCCGTCGCCCCCGATAAAAGGAATTTTGAGTCCTTTTGCATCCGCCTGTTTGATAATATAGGCGGATTCCCTGAAGTGGCCGGGAATAAAGACAACCTGTACGGAAAGCCTTTTGATTTCATCAAGCTGGGCTGTAAAGTCCGTGGCGTTTTTCTGATAATCGAGCTGAACCGCCTCTCCTTTACCGGACCGGAACTCGGCTGTAAAATAGTCGGCAAGCCCCTGGCTGTACCGGCTGCCGGCATTCACCAGAACGGCCGCTTTCCGGGCGCCGAGCTCTTTTTTGGCAAAATCGGCAAGTGCTTTGCCCTGGAAACGGTCCGTATAACAAACCCGGAAGATATATTTTCCCCTGGCCGTAAGTTCCGTATGGGTGGATATGGGGGAAATCATGGGAATTTTTTCTTTTTCCAGCACAGGTGCCGCAGAAAGGGAGTGGGAGCTGTAAACGGCACCGATAACTCCGTGAACCCCGTCTTTCGCCGCCTGCACAGCCGCTTCCCGGGCCCCTATGGGGGTGCTTCGGTTGTCGTATTCCATGAGCCGGACCTTACTCCCCAGAAGACCGCCCGTCCGGTTGATCTCTTTGACGGCCCTGCGGGCGATCCGGTAGGAGGATTCGCATACCTTGGCGGCATGACCGGTCCGGGCAAGGATAAGGCCTATTTTTACGGGTTCTGCGGAGGCGCCGCCGGCGGAAAGCAGGAGAAGAGAGGCGGCGACCAGCAGAACCTGCATGGTCTTAGTGGTTTGCGTAATCAAAAACAGTTCTCTCAGTTTTGCATTTTTCAAATTCGTCCCACCATACAACAGGAAATCAGGCAATGCAAGAATTTCAGCAACAGTCTCCGGTTCTTACCAATTCGGGGGGATTTTCTATCGGATACAGGATATTGACACCCCGGGAAAAAAAGTTTATTATACTCTATTTATGATGGTAGACGGAACTCGATCGTTATGATGGAATGTATTATTGGATCATTATTGTAAGGAATGGATTTATGAAGCGAACATATCAGCCAAGCAGACGAAAAAGAAGCCGCAAACACGGATTTTTGAAAAGAATGTCCACCAAGCAGGGGCGGCGGATTATCAACAACAGAAGGGCAAAGGGCAGAAAGAAACTTGCCGGTTAGGTAGCAGCGGATTAAACGTATTGGGCGGGTTTACATTATCCAAAGAGGAAAGATTACTAAAAAGGGCGGAGTTTGTAAGACTATCCGGAAGGGGCAAAAGCTTTAAAACCAGACATTTTATCGCAGCTGTAGCCGATGGGAACAAGGACAACAATCGAATCGGGATTACCGCATCACGAAAAGTCGGTAACGCCATACAGCGAAACAGAATCAAACGGATAGTCAGAGAATATTTCAGGCACAGAAAAGAGGGCCTTTCAGGAAACAGGGATATCAACATTATTGCAAAGAAGGGCGCGGCTTCATTGCCCAATTACCGGATCAATAAAGAGCTTGAAGAGCTTTTTGATAAAATTGAATGATTTTTATGGTTAAGCATTTCCTCATTATCTTGATAAAGATGTACAGATATGTCATATCACCATTCACATTATCCGCATGCAGATTTTATCCCACTTGTTCGGCATACGCACTCGAAGCTGTTTCGCGGCATGGAAGCCTGAAAGGAAGCTTTCTTGCGGCAAGACGCATTCTGAAGTGCCACCCGTTCCACCCCGGCGGCGTGGACCCGGTGCCGTAGAGTTCTACCCCTGACCCGTGCCCTGTCTTTCCCCGACGGTAATGAAATGCCCCGCATTGAATTATCAGACGGACAGGAGAAAAAATGAATGATGAAAAGCGGCTCTTGCTGGCCATCGTTCTTTCCGTGGTAGTAATCCTCGGATGGAACGTGCTGTTTATGAAGCCGGTGCAGCAGCAAAGCACACGGCAGACGACCCCTTCCACGGACCCGGCGGACCGGACCGCAAAAAAACAGTCCGTGGATATGGAAAAGCCTGAACAACGAGTCCGGGATTTTTCCGCGGACAAATCGGAAAAACAGGCGGCGGAATTTGCCAGCGCTGCATCAGGTGCTGAAGATATCCGCACCGTGGCAGTGGAAACCCCTCTCTACAAAGTCGCCATATCCGAGAAGGACGCGTCGGTTCGGAGTTTCGCCCTCAAAGAATACAGGGAGAGCAACGAGAAAAATTCCAGATTCAAGGAACTCGTCCCTTCTGAGGCCGCCGGCGGCCTTTTCAGCACCAGATTTTACAACGAAACAGTCCCTGGAATGAACACCGCTTCCTACACCCTTTCGGGCCCGGCGGGCCGGACCGAAATCGATACCGGCTCCAAGACGCTGACGTTCACCCTTGAAACCGAATCCGGCGTGATCCTTGAAAAAGTATTTACGTTTCACGCGGACAGCTATTTAATCGATTGTAATATCGCCGTCAAGAACGGATCGGACCGGTCGGTGAACGACGCCCTGGCGGTATATGTCCCCGGATTCAAGGATGACAGCGGGTCAAGAATGTCCAGGTTCGCATTCGAGGGGCCTATTGCCCTGGTGAACAATGAGCTCGAGCAAGTGGATCCGGAAGACATCGAGGAGAAGAACACGTTTCACGGCGTTGTCAAATGGGCCGGGTACACGGACCGGTATTTCCTCTCATGCGTGATTCCCCAGAACAACGGGAGCGAAGCGATGGTTAAGCTGACCCGATCCGGGTCCAAAACCAGGACCGGGTATGTCCAGCCCATGGACCGGCTGGACCCGGGCAAGATGACCGAGTTCTCCTTCGACTTTTTCATGGGCCCCAAGAGCCATAAACTTCTGGCCGACTACAACAACTCTCTGAAAAAAGCCATCAATTTCGGCTGGTTCGATTTTCTGGCAAAGCCGCTTTTGATCGTGATGAATTTCATCCATCAGATTATCCCCAATTACGGGGTGGCCATACTTCTTTTGACGATACTGATCAAGATCGTGTTCTGGCCTCTGGGCACCAAAAGCTACAAGTCCATGAACGAAATGAAAAAGGTCCAGCCCCTGATGCAGGAGATCCGGGAAAAGCACAAGGATGACAAGCAGAAGATGAATGCGGAAGTGATGGCGCTGTACAAGACCTACAAGGTCAATCCCATGAGCGGATGCCTGCCCATGCTGGTGCAGATGCCCATATTCCTCGCCCTGTACCGGATGCTTTACCAGGCCATCGAGCTTCGGCACGCACCTTTCATGCTCTGGATCGACGATCTGTCCGCACCGGACCGGCTGTTTCATTTCGATTTCGCCATCCCGTTCATGCAGGAGCCGTACGGCATACCGGTGCTGACGATCATCATGGGCGCATCCTTTCTCTTTCAGCAGAAGATGACCCCCACGGCGGGCGACCCGACCCAGGCCAAGATCATGATGCTGATGCCGATTTTCATGACGGTGATTTTTATCAATTTCCCTGCCGGCCTTGTGCTGTACATTTTTGCAAACAACCTGATATCAATGGGGCAGCAGTATTATATTCAGAAAAAATTCTCGTAATTTTTTGGAGGTACCATGAAACGAACTCAGGAATTCGACGGCAAAGATATCGAAAGCGCTGTCAAAAACGCTTGTACCGAATTAAGTCTTTCCAGATCCCAATTAAAATATGATGTCATATCCACCGGAGCAACCGGTATCTTCGGTATCGTCGGGAGAAAAAACGCCAGAATCCGGGTGAAGCTGCCGGATGCGGAGACGGATAAAAATGAACGATCCATGAATGATGAGGAGTATGAAGGGATCATGTCCATTGTGGACGAAGCCTTCGGGCAGGAGGCCGACGCCGGCGGGCCATCCGACGCAGGTGCGGAAAAGAAGGAAAAGAGACCGTCATACGAAAAGGCGGATGACCAGAAGGCTTCTGCAAAAAAAGAGCAGCACCGGTCATCCACGGCCGCCCCTGAAGCTGACAAAGAATCCTCCGAGATAGAAAAAACGGAACACAAAGCAGGGACGGAGACGAAAGAGAAAACCGCCCACCCACAGGAGTTCGGACCCGAAAAGCGGGCGGAAACGCCTGCGGAAAAGCCGGCCCCCGAACAGGCGGAACCAGAGATTGAAAAGCCCTTCGAACCGGTTCCGGAGCCGCAGACCGAAGAGGCGCCTGCCGAATCCGTGCCCGAATCGGATGAAGAGCTTGAGCAAGAGGTGGTGGAAGTATCGCCCGAGCTTGCAGAACTTGCCGAACAGGCCGTAAAGCGGATGGTGGACCTGATCACCGAGGATGCGGCAGTTACCTCCGAAATCGAGGGGGACAAGCTGACTATTCGGGTGGACGGCGGAAACGCGGGTATACTGATCGGGCGGAAGGGACAGACCCTTGAGGCCATGCAGTTCCTTGCCGACAAGATTGTGAACCGGAAAAGCGAGGCCAGGGTCCGGGTGAAAGTGGATATCGAAGGGTATATGGAAACCCGGAAAGCCAACTTGAGACAGCTGGCCTTCAAAATGGCGGAAAAAGCCAAAAAGACCGGCAGGCCGGCAACGATAAACCAGATGAGCGGGCAGGACCGGCGGACCATCCATCTGACACTCAAGGATGATTCCAAGGTTCGGACCCAGAGCAAAGGGGACGGATATTACAGAAGGCTTGTCATACTGCCCAAAAAGAAAGGGTCGCTCAACTCCAAAAAGAGGTATCGAAAATAGAGCGAGATGACAACCGATACAATCGCCGCCATATCGACTCCCCCCGGAAGCGGCGGGATCGGCGTTATCCGGATTTCAGGTCCTGAATGCCTTGAAGTCCTTTCCCGGCTTTTCGGGAGGACGCGTGCAGGAGTCGAAGACTGTACCGCTTTGCAGTCTCACACGGTCTATCACGGGTGGGTTTTCGATTCCAGGGAAGAGGCGGAGGCGGTCATAGACGAGGTGCTGGTGATTCCCATGCAGGCTCCACGTTCCTATACAGCCGAAGATGTGGTTGAAATTCAGTCCCATTCGGGGAACGTGGTCATGAACACAATCCTCGAGCAGGTCCTATTGAAAGGGGTCAGGCCGGCCGATCCCGGCGAGTTCACCAAGCGGGCGTTCCTGAACGGGCGGATTGATCTGACCCAGGCCGAAGCAGTGGCTGATATTATCAATGCCAGGTCTGTCAAATCCCTCAAGGTGGCAGCCTCCCAGAACACAGGGGTTCTGCGGGAGCGGATCTCTCAAATGAAGGCCGATGTAACGGAAGTGTACGCCCTGTACGAGGCATCCATTGATTTTCCGGACGACGCGGTGGACACGGTGGATGCCGGACAGGCGCTTTCCGTTCTCGAGCGGGTTCTGCACGACTGCCGGTCGTTTATCCAGCTATACAACGACGCCTGTTTTATCCGGGAAGGAATCAACGTGGTGATCTGCGGCCCCCCGAACGTGGGCAAATCGAGCCTGATGAACCGGCTCATCGCAAATGACCGGTCCATAGTCACCTCCGTCCCCGGAACCACCCGGGATCCGGTCCGGGAAAGTTTCAACCTCAACGGCATCCCCCTTGTGGTGGCGGATACGGCCGGAATCCATCCGACCAACGATCTGGTGGAGATCATAGGGATCGAGAAGGCCAAGGAGCATATCACGGAGGCCGACATTATCCTTTTCATGCAGGAACCCGGGACCTGTATTCCGGAAAAGGAGCTTGGCAAGGTG